>JBOGHQ010000354.1:0-3146 GCA_050744785.1 Acidimicrobiales bacterium
GCCGGCGGGCCCGGGCCGCGGTGGCCAGGGCGGTGGCCCGGCTGGAGGCGGCCGGCTCGTAGGTGGCGTCTCTAGCCGGGGACGGCCCGGAACACCATGCCCGTGCGGGGCTTGGGCGTGAAGAAGGTGGTCTTGGGCGGCATGCGGGCCGCACCCTGGCCCACCTCGGCGATCTGAACCACGGTCGCGGGGCGGAGGTAGACGGCGGCCTGGGCCCGGCCGGCGGCCACCTCACCGGCCGTCTCCTCGATGCCGTGCTGGTACGACACCTGGTGCGGCGGCAATGACGCCAGCGCCACATCCAGCCGGCTCGAGTCGAGCCGGTGCTCGGCGGCCTGCTCGGTGGCGGGCGTGGGGCGCAGGAACCAGCTGCCACCGGTGGTGGACAGCACCAGCGCGCCCGCCTCGGCCATCCGGCCCGCCAGGTCGGGCGCCGGCGGGCCCGTCTCGTCCACGTCGAAGAAGGAGCCGAGGGCGCCCAGCAGGTCGAAGCCGTCCGGCAGCCCGGCCAGCAGCCGGTGGGTCGGCGCCACGGTGAGCTGCTCGTCGGTGGCCTCCACCACCCATGCCATCACCGCGTCGTAGGCGCCCGGCGCGCCCCCGGTGGCGGCCCGGCGCTCGTCGCGGTAGGCAAGGGCCGTCTCGTAGCGGTGGTGGCCGTCGGCGATGATCACCGGGTTGGCCGCCACCGCGGCGGTGATGGCCTCCATCACGCCCGGTTGCGAAACCCGCCAGAGGCGGTGGTGGACGCCGTCCTCGTCGGTGCCCCGGGCGTCGGGCGGGCCAGGTAACTCGCACAACGCCGACAGCCCTGGCGTGGGCGAGAGCGCCCAGATGGGCGAGAGGTTGGCCCTGGTGGCGCGAAGCAGGTCGAGCCGGTCGGCCTTCGCCTTGGGTGTGGTGTGCTCGTGGGGGAGGACCTCGCCCTCGTCGAGGGTGGTGAGCTGCAAGGCGCCCACCACCCCGGTGGTCTGGCGAGGGCGGCCCGTCTCATCCCGGTAGCCCATCCGGTAGACGTAGAAGGAGGGCTCCCCGTCCGGCGCCATGATCCCCTGGTCCTGCCATGCCTTCCACAAGGAGGCGGCGACCTCGTACCGGTCCCGCCCGCCTTCGTCGGCGGGGAGCTCGACGCGCACGGCGTTGTGCTCGCTGCGGGCCACCAGTTGCTGGCGCTGCTCGGCGTTGATCACGTCGTACGGCGGGGCCAGCACGTCATCGAGCACGCCGTCGCCGAGGGTGTAGCGCAGGCCCGGGAACGGCTGAAGGAGCGGCACCCCGCATACGTAGCACACTGGTGTCCGGCGCCAGCCGGAGGGGCGGCGCCTCCGACAGGTGGGCGGAGACGGGTACCGACGTGGACGACGACACATCGAAGGTGGTGGCACCCGACGCCCAACCCGAGGCTGCCAACGGCGCGGCTGGGCGCCGGCGGCGCCGGCGCGAGGGTGCCGATCCCGTCGAGCCGGCGCCCGACGAAGGACCGACCGGTGCCCCCCCGGCCCGGCGCCGGAAGCCAGCCGCCGGCCGGGCCGAGCCGGCGGGCACCGCACACCACGTCGGCGATGCCGAGCACGAACCCTCCAGCAAGGTGGCGGACGCCCGCACCGGTACCCGGCGGCGGGCGGCCAAGGCCCGGCTCAGGAGGTTGGGCGTGCGGCCGGCGGCGGCCGCGGTGGCGGTGGTCCTCGGGCTCGGCGTCGGGGGCATCCTGGCCGTCGACGACGAAGCGGGGCCGACGGTGGCGGAGTACGCGGCCGGCCAGGGCGGCGAGGTGCTGGTGGCCCGGGACGGCGGGTTCCGGGCCCGGTTCCCGGCCACACCGTCCCGCCGCACCCAGTCGGTCCAGGTGGACGGCGCCGGCGTGCCCGTCGTGGACTACACCGGCAGTGCCGGGGGACAGACCTTCACCGTGTCCTATGCCGAACTGCCCGAGGGCCAGGATGTGGGCGATCCCATCCTGCGCCTCAACGCCAGCGCCACCGCGGCGACCGAGGCGGTGAAGGGCAAGCTGGAGGCGGCCGGCATCACGTCGTTCCTCGGTCAGCCCGCCGTCGAGTACCTGATCGCCGTCGACGGTCGCTACGTGAAGGCCACCAGCTTCCTCGCCGGCCGGCGCATCTACGGGATCGAGGTGGTGGGTCCCGACAACCCGCCCGCCGGGTACGACCGCTTCCGGGACACCTTCGAGCTCACCGGCTGACGCCGCGGTGGGGCCCGGTTGGTGCTCCGCCACCGGGACCGGCCACGATGGCGGGAATGACCTGGGCCCTCGACCTCGACGGTGTGCTGTGGCGCGGCAACGATCCGATCCCGGGCTCAACCGACGCGGTGGCCGCCCTCCGCGACCGGGGTCACCAGGTGGTGTTCCTGACCAACAACTCGCATCAGCCGGTCGAGGCCTATGTAGCCAAGCTGCGCAAGATGGGGGTGGAGGTGGGTGACGACGACGTCATCACCTCCGGGCAGGCCGCCGCCTCCCTACTGGAGCCGGGCACGACCGGACTGGTGTGTGCCGGGCCCGGCGTCGAAGACGCCCTCCGCCAGCGAGGAGTGACGCCGGTGCGGGACGGCGAGGCCGACGCCGTGGTGGTGGGATGGCACTCCGATTTCGACTACGAGCGCCTCACGGCGGCGATGGCGGCGGTGCTCGGCGGCGCCCGGTTGGTGGGGACCAACGACGACGCCACGTACCCGACCGAGACCGGCCTGATCCCTGGTGGTGGGTCCCTGCTGGCGGCGGTGGCGTTTGCAAGCAGCGTCACCCCCGACGTGGCCGGCAAGCCCCACCAGGCCATGGTGGCCCTCATCGAGGAGCGGGTCGGCGACGTGGAGGTGATGGTGGGCGACCGGCCCAACACCGACGGCCTGCTGGCCCGCAACCTGGGCGCCCGCTTCGCGCTGGTGTTGAGCGGCGTGACCCACGAGGGCGACCTTCCGGTGGAGCCGGAGCCGGACATGGTGGCGCCCGATCTGGCCGCCGTCGTGGCCGAGTGGGCGCCGGCGCCCGACGCGACCCGCTAGCGAGGTCAGACCCCTCCGCCGGCCGCGCCAACCCGCCTGACGGCGCCGGCCGACTCCGCCTCCCAGGGCAGCCGCGGCCACACCGGCGGCGTCGTCCGGCCGGACGGGGCGGACCGCCTCCTTCA
>JBOGHQ010000355.1:0-3561 GCA_050744785.1 Acidimicrobiales bacterium
GGGGGCACGTTGGGGTTGGGGTGGCGCAGCCCCAGGAAGAACAGCCGCACCGACGGCAGGCGGTGACGGAGCCGGTCCACGGCCCGCACGAGGGTCAGCGGGTCGAACCAGTTGTAGACCCCTCCCGCCCAGAGGATGACCTTGTCGTCCTGCCCTATGCCGGGGACGACACCCCGGAGCGCGGGTGCCGACGCTTTCGGGGGCGAGGACGGCAGCCCGAACGGCACGACGGCCAGGAGAGACCCCAGCGTGGGGTCCTCGTCGTAGGTCGCCGGGTTCACCCGCCCGAGGGAGGTGAGGCTGCCGAGCCAGAAGTCGCGCTGCCGGTCGCTGGCGCACAGGAGGAAGTCGCCCCGGCGCAGCTGCTCGTTGAGAACCTCGGTGAGGTGGCGGACGGTGCTCTCCCGCTTGGCCGCGTCCCACCCCCGGGTCTGCTCGAGGTTCTCCAGGTGGAAGGGGTCGTAGACATCGGCCACCACCACCTTCTCCGAGCGCCGCAGGAAGGGATGTTCGTGCAGCAGCCCGCCCTGGAAGACCAGCACGTCCCACCACCGCTCCAGGGCGGCCAGCTCCCGGGCCGAGACGCGGCGCACCAGGAACGACGAGTGCCACCGGTCGCAGGCCTCGGTGGTGACCAGCTGGACCTGGTGCTCCTTGGCCAGTGCCTCCGCCATGTGCCAGGCCCGGATGGCGGGTCCGGCCATGCGGGCCGTGAGCGGCTCGCTGGTGGCCACCGCGATGCGGCGGACCGGCCGGCGGCCGTTGGCGCTGTGAGAGGGGGCCGTTGGTCCGGCAGGGGTCCCCGACACGCCGCCACCCTAGGACCGGAGCGGAGCCAGCGTCGCCGCCGGCTCCGTCCTGGTCGTCCGCCGGGCGCACGATAGGCTCCTTTTCGGACATCGGGGCCCGCGTCGGAACAGAGCAGAAGGCAGCCAAGGGGCGTTCGGCATGAAATACGAAGCGAAGATCGATCTTCGCAACGCCAATACGAGCCACGCCCTCCTGGTCGAACTGGTCGGCACGGAGAGACGGGTGCTCGACGTCGGCTGCGCGGCGGGCGACCTCGGGCGAGTGCTGAAGCAACGAGGCTGCCGCGTGGCCGGTGTCGAACTGGATCCCCTCGCCGCCGAGGCCGCCGACCGGGTCCTCGACGAGCTCCTGGTCGGCGACGTGAACGAGCTCGACCTGGTCGCCCATTTCGGGAAGGAGAGCTTCGAGGTCGTGGTCTTCGGCGATGTGCTCGAGCACTTGGCCGACCCGGTGTCGGTGCTGCGCAAGGTCCGGCCGCTCCTCACCAAGACGGGGTCCATCGTGGCCTCCATACCGAATGTGGCCCACGGCTCGATCCGGCTGGCGCTGCTGGCCGGGCGCTTCGACTACCGGGAGTTGGGGCTGCTGGACGCCACCCACCTCCGGTTCTTCACAAGAGGTTCCGTCCACGCCGTATTCAGAGAGGCGGGCCTGGTGCCGGTCGACATGCGCCGCACCACGGCAGGCGTGTTCGACACCGAGATCGGCATCCGGCGGGCAGATTTCGACCAGGGCGTCGTAGACGCCGTCGAGGGCGACCCCGACTCCACCACCTATCAGTTCGTGCTCCGTGCCGTGCCGGAGGACACCCCCGACGCCATCGACACCGACGCCCCTCAAGCCAGGGCGCCGGGACCGGAGGCACGGGCCCGCATCGGCATCTGGACCGACGGCAGCCCCGACGACCTGAGGGCCGCGCTGGTGGCCCGGGTGACGCGTGCCGAGGTGGCCCGGCGCCTGCCCGGTGCCTCGGTCCGGCTCTTCTCGTCCAGTCCCGACCTGCGACCCAGCCCCCACGACGGCGGCGTGCCCATCGAGCCGTTGGGGCCGTGGTCACGGGAACGGGCAGCCCGGCTAGCCGCCCAACTCGACTGTGTCCTTGTGACCGGGGAGCTCCGTGCACCCGCCGGCGGCGGCGGCGATGACCCGGCCCGGTTCCTCCTCGAGGGCTTGACCCCGGAGGCCGAAGCGTCGCCCGAGGCAGCGGAGGACTGCCCGGTGCTCTGGAGCGCAGTGCGCCTGCCCACGGCGCCAGTTGACAACGTGACCCTGCCGGTGTACGGCGCCCTGCTCGACGACGGCGCGGACCGGCGTGCGGCCATGGCCCTCGGCGTCGAGCTGTCCACGGTCCCCGACCCCCTGCTGCTCGTCCCCCGCCTGCTACGGGCCGAGGCACTGGCCCGCCGGCGCGAGTTCCTGCGGGTCATGGGCTGGTTCCCCCGCCAGGGCCGGGCCGCGGTGGTGGAGCTGCACCGCGACCTGCTGCCCCATGCCGACGCCCTGGCTGCGGCCCTCGACACCCTCCTGCGGGGCGCCGGGACCAGCGTCGTCCTCGTCGGCATGGAGCCCGACGAGGAGACGGCGCAGCTGGCCGGCGCCCTCGACGCCGCCATGACGGGGCCGTGCTACCGGCTCCCGGACGGCGCACCGGTCGACGACGTGGTCGCCGCCGTGGCCAACGCCGACGCCGTGGCCGCCTGCTCGCCGTCGGTGCTGGCGCTGGGGCTGGCCTACGAGCGGCCGCTGGCGTTCGTCGACGCCGGCGGCCCCGAGCCGGCCCTGGCCCGCGCCCTGCACGCCGCCAGCCCTGCGTCGGCAGTCATCTCGATGGCCGACCTGGTCCAGCTTCTCGACGAGGCCCGGTTCCCGGCGCCGGGGGGCGTGGCCGGCCCGCTCCAGTCCGCCCTTGACGCCCACTTCGACCGCGCCGCCGCCATCGTCGACGCCGCCGCTGCGGCCCGGGCCCGCACGCCCGACGACCGCCCCGTCCTGCCTCCGTCCGAGCACGTGGCCGCCATGGAGCTGGCCCATGCGCAGATGCAGCAGCGTCTGGACGGCGAGCGACGGGCCCTCGCCGACCACCTCGACCAACTGCACCGGCGCCGCGCCGAGGACCTCGGCCGGGCCGGGACGGAGCACGGCGCCCTGAGGGCGGAGCGGGACCGCGTGGCCTCGGATCTACGCGCCGCACGCGACGAGGCGGCCCGCCTCCGCCAGGAAGTGGCCGGCGTCCAGCGCCGGCTCGACCAGGTCACCTCGGAGCTCGAGGCGCTCAGGAACATACGGGTCCTGCGGGCTCTGCGGCCCGCCCGGGCCATCTACGCCAGGCTGCGCGGCCGCCAGCTGTGACCGGCCCCGCTGCCGGCCATCCCATCGACGCGTCGGTGATCGTCGTCGGCGATGGCGACCAGGTCGAGACCGTCGTCGCCGCGCTGGCCGGCACCGGGTGGCCCTCGGTGGAGGTGGTCGTGGTCACCGGGGACACGCCCGCCCCCGGCACCGATCGCGAGCTGGCGGGCGCCCGCACCGTCACCGTGCCGGCGTCGACGTCATGGTCGGCGTCCGCCAACCGAGGTGCGGCGTTGGCCACGGGTTGGGCGCTCTGCTTCGTCGCGCCCGGCACCAGGCCGCTGGCGTCCACTGAGGCATGGCTGGGGCCGCTGCTCGCCGCCCTGCGGCAGGACCCTGTGGCCGTCGCCGTGCCCCAGGTGGTCAACCCCGCCGAGCGGGCCGGCCCGCTCGACCTGGACT
>JBOGHQ010000356.1:0-3403 GCA_050744785.1 Acidimicrobiales bacterium
TAGTTCAAGGCGGTCCGCAGCTCCGCCAGCCGGTCGGGCACGGGGCGGTACCACACCCACCGACCCCGCTTCTCGCCGACGATGAGGCCGGCGTCGGCCAGGATCTTGAGGTGGTGGGAGATCGTCGGCTGTGACCGGTCGAGGGGTTCGACCAGCTCGCAGACGCAGGCCTCGCCGGCCGGCACCGAGGTGATGAGGCTGAGCAGACGCAGGCGCACCGGGTCGGCCAGCACGGAGAACAGGCCGGCGAGGGCTGCAGCCCGCTCCTCTGACAGCGGCACCGACAGCACGGCCGGGCAGCACTGGTCGTCCACCACGGCGACACGCCGCTCGGGCATCGCTGAACCTTCCATTGACAAACCTCGATGGATGGGGTTGACTGAATGTATCGACATCAGTCTATCAGCGGAGGTTGATCCCGTGTACCGTGTGCAGCTGGCGCTCAACGTCGACGACCTGGGAGCGGCCGTCGGGTTCTACTCGAAGTTGTTCGCCACCGCCCCGGCCAAGCTGCGTGAGGGCTACGCCAACTTCGCCGTGGCCGATCCGCCTCTCAAGCTGGTGCTGTTCGAGCAGGCCGGCAAGGGCGGCACGCTCAACCACCTGGGGGTCGAGGTCGACAGCACCGAGGCGGTGGGCGCTGCCCGGGCTCGCCTGGCCGGCGATGGCCTGACCACCGCCACCGAGGAGGGCGTCGCCTGTTGCTACGCCCGCCAGGACAAGGTGTGGGTGGACGGGCCGTCAGGAGAGCCATGGGAGATCTACACCGTGCTCGAGGACGTGGAGATGCCCGCCGGCCAGCTGCGGACGGTGGGCCCCGAGAGTGGCGCCGTGTGCTGCGCCGTCGTGGAGGACGACGGCAGGGCCACCGCCGGCGCGGCGCCCTGCTGCTGAGCGCTCGCCCGCGCATGCCGACCGACCTCAGCCGGCGCTTGTTCGCCGAGGCGCTGGGAACTGCCCTGCTGGTCGCCGCTGTGGTGGGTTCGGGCATCGCGGCCCAGCGGCTGTCACCTGGCGACACGGGGCTGCAGCTGCTGGAGAACGCCGTCGCCACGGCGGCCGCTCTGGTGGCCATCATCCTTGCCGTCGGTCCCGTCTCGGGCGCCCATCTGAACCCCGCGGTGACCCTGGCGGCTCGAATCTTGGGCTCGCTCACCACAGCCGAGGCGCTCTGCTACGCCGGCGCGCAGATGGCCGGGGGAGCCGTTGGGGCGGCCGCGGCCAACGTGATGTTCGACCTTCCCGCGATCGAGCTGTCCGACCAGGCCCGCAGCTCCGGGGCACTGTGGACCAGCGAGGCGGTGGCCACCTTCGGGCTGCTGGTCGTGATCTTCGGCGTCGTGCGTTCAGGGCGGTCGTCCCTGGCGCCCTTCGCCGTTGGGGCGTACATCGGCGCCGCCTACTTCTTCACCTCGTCGACCAGCTTCGCCAACCCCGCCGTCACGGCGGCACGGGCGCTGTCGAACACCTTCGCCGGCATTGCACCAAGCTCGGTGCCGGCCTTCGTGATCGCCCAGCTCGCCGGCGCGGTGCTCGCCGTCGGTGCGGCGCGTGTCCTCTACCCCTCGGTCGCCGTCGCCGCACCCGAGGTCGTCCTTCCGCACCCCCACGGGCCGGAGCGCGAACACGGACTGCGGGCGGTGCAAGCACAAGCCTCTGTCGGCGGCCCCGAGCCGCCAGCAGCCCGTCACACGAGCGGAGGAGAACGATGAGCGAGTCGAAGGCACTGGAAGGTGCGGCGGTGCGACTGGCGGAGGAGTTCGCCGGGGTCTTCGGTGTGGAGACGATCGACGGCTTCCTCGCCACCAGCTTTGAACAGCTCGCTGGCCCGGCCACCGTCGAGAGCTTCCTGCCGCTCATGGCTGAGCGCTTCGCACGACAACGGCTCCGGGCCCTGGCCCGGGTCGACGCCAACCTCTCCGACGGCGTGCCGGTCGTGCTCTTCCTGTGCGTCCACAACGCCGGCCGCTCCCAGATGGCCATGGGGTGGTTCAACCATCTGGCGGGGGGCGAGGCGGTGGCGTGGTCCGGCGGCTCCGCGCCGGGCAGCGAGGTGAACCCGGCCGCCGTGGCGAGCATGGCGGAGATCGGCATCGACATCTCGCAGGAGTTCCCGAAGCCCTGGACCGACGAGATCGTGCGGGCGGCTGACGTGGTGGTGACGATGGGTTGTGGCGATGCCTGCCCGCTCTTCCCGGGCAGGCGCTACGAGGACTGGGTGCTCGACGACCCAGCCCGCCAGCCGGTCGACGCCGTCCGGCCCGTTCGCGATGAGATCGGCCGCCGGGTACGCGAGCTGCTTGTGAGCCTCAACGTCCGCACTGCTGCAGGCGCTGGTTGACTCGTGTTGCCTGGCGCATCTGGTGGTCGCGTTCGGCGAGGTTGGGGGCGTTGCGGGCTGCGTCGGCATAGAGGCCGGCCGCGACCTCGAGATCGCCATTCTTCTCGTGGAGGTACGCGGCGACCGCTTCGCGCCGCGGGACGTGTTCGTCGACCTCGGCCAGTGCGGCCAGCCCTGCCGGCGCGCCGTCGGCCTCGCCGACCGCGACGGCACGGTTGAGCCGGACGATCGGAGTGTCGGCGAAGCGGAGCAGCTCGTCGTACCACGCCACGATCTGGGCCCAGTCGGTCTCCTCGACACGCAGCGCGTCGGCATGGAGGGCGGCGATCGCCGCTTGAGCCTGGTACTCGCCGAGCTGATCTCGCCCGAGCGCAGCCTGTGCGATGGCGATCCCCTCGGCGATGAGCCTTGTGTCCCACTGGCTGCGGTCCTGCGCGGCGAGGGGCACGATGCTTCCGTCCGGTCGGGTGCGGCTGCGGCGGCGGGCATGGTGGAGGAGCATCAGGGCGAGCAACCCGTGGACCTCGGGGTCGTCCACCAGGACCGCCAACTGCCGGGTCAGCCGGATCGCCTCGGCGGCGAGATCGACGTCGCCCGAATAGCCCTCGTTGAACACGAGATAGAGCACCCGCATCACGGTGCGCACGTCGCCGGAACGATCGACACCGGCCCGACTGACCACGCGCTTGGCGCGGCTGATGCGCTGGGCCATGGTGCGCTGGGGCACCAGGTAGGCACGGGCGATCTGGTGGGTGGTGAGGCCCCCCACGGCTCGGAGGGTCAACGCAACCGCCGACGACGGCGTCAGATCGGGGTGCGCGCACAAGAAGTAGAGGCGCAGCGTGTCGTCGGCGCTCGGGATGGCGCCGGCCGGCGGTTCGGTGTCGAATCGGAGCTCCCGGTCGCGGCGGGCCGCGTCCGACCGAGCCATGTCGAGGAAGGCTCGCCAGGCGACCGTGATGAGCCACCCCGTGGGATCGGCGGGCGACTCGTCCCCCGAGGCCGAGAGGGCCCGGATGAGCGCCTCCTGTACGGCGTCCTCGGCCGTCGCGAAGTCCGCGC
>JBOGHQ010000357.1:0-3215 GCA_050744785.1 Acidimicrobiales bacterium
CGTTTCCGAGATCGAGGTCGTCGGCCATCGAGTAGCGAGCGACGCAGATGGTCGGCGGGAATCCCGCCTGGGTGAAATGCACGTAGACGTACGGTGCCGCCGGCCAGCGGGGGTCCACCGCGATGCCGAGGCCGGCGGGCGTGAGCAGCGTGGCCGCTGCGCCCAGGTAGGCCGACGACCCGAGCGGCCCAACGGAGTGGTCGCCGGTCCCTTGGAGGGAGGTGGGGTGCCAGCCCAGCTGTTCGGCCACCGCCCACAGCCCCGCCACCGCCACGGCCGCCGTCAGTGTGCCGGCCACCAGGCGGCAGCCGTCCTCGTCGAGTTGCTGGGCGGCCAGGAAGGCGATGCCGCACAGCAGCCAGGCCAGCGCGCCGAAGCGGCGCTCCGGTGTGCCCAGCCACGCGTAGAGGGGGTCGTCGCCGAAGGCCGCCGCCGCCACCACCACGCCCAGGAACACCGCCCAGGGCACCACGGTCGAGCGAGCCACCATCACCCTGCGCCCCGGGCCGGGCTGGGTGGCCACCGCCGCGAACACCAAGGTGGTGACCAGTGCCCACTTGGCCGGTCCGAACGGCGCCAGGCCGGACGGGTCCACGGCCACCACCGCCGCCAGCGGGAGGGCCGCTACCACCCAGACCCGCGCCGGGGGATTGGCCACGAACGGGCCGGCCGTTCGCCGCCGCACCGTACTCCTACGCAGCCGGCGGCGGAGGCGTCATCGCGGGTCGAGGGTACGACCCGGCGCCGGCTCTAGGGTGGCGGCGGATGCGGATCGCGACCTGGAACGTCAACTCCCTCAAGATCCGGATGCCCAGGGTGGAGGAATGGCTCGGGTACGCCCGCCCCGACGTCCTCTGCCTTCAGGAGACCAAGCTGGCCGACGCCGCCTTCCCGGCGATGGCCTTCGAGGCCCTCGGCTACCAGACGGCCCACCACGGCAGCGGGCGCTGGAACGGCGTGGCCATCCTCAGCAAGGTCGGGCTGGAGAAGGTGATCGACGGGTTCTGCCAGGGCCTCGAAGTGGACCGGGACACCCGCCTCATCACCGCCACCTGCGGCGGCGTTCAGGTGTCCAGCGTGTACGTACCGAACGGGCGGGCGGTGGGCAGTGACCACTACCACTACAAGCTCTCCTGGCTGGACCGGCTCCGGCGCCACCTGGAGAACACCACGGGCCCCGACGCGCCCGTGGCGGTGTGCGGCGACTTCAACGTGGCACCCGAGGACCGGGACGTGTGGGACCCGGACGCCTTCATGGGCTCGACCCACGTCACCGAGCCCGAGCGCCAGGCCGTGGCCCACCTGCGCGAGTGGGGCCTGGAGGACGCCTTCCGGCTCCTGCGCCAGGAGGACCGCCTCTACACCTACTGGGACTACCGGGCCGGCGACTTCCACCAGCACCGGGGCATGCGAATCGACCTGGTGCTGGTCTCCAAGCCGCTGGCCGAGCGGGTGTCCTTCGCCCTCATCGACCGCAACGCCCGCAAGGGAAAGCTGCCCTCCGACCACGCCCCCCTGCTGGTGGACCTGGCCGACTGACCGACCGGGCCGCTCGGCGTTCTGGTCCCGAAACCGGTACCGGAACGGACCCGTTTTCGGGACCAGTTCGGCAGTGGGGGCGATGGACGCCTAGGTGACGATGGCGATGCGCCGCCGCTCGATGTCGGCGGCGATGGGCCCCCAGATGTCCTCCTCCAGCTGCTCGATGGGCGGCAGGGGGAGGGCGGCCGCACCCGAGCCGCTGAGGAGCCGGGGCCGGCGGGGATCGCGGGTGCCGGCGTTGCCGCCCCGGCCCCGGGAGAAGATAAGGCCGAACGTAGGGTCGGGCACGGCGTCGAGGGCGGCCTGCACGCCCTCCAGGGCGCGGTAGCGGTCCCAGGCGTCCTCGTCGGCGAAGGCGACCTCGAACACCACGCCCCAGGTGTGATGGTGCCAGGCCCAGTCCGTTGCACCAGACGACAGCGCGGCTTCCACCAGCGCGTCGCCGTGGGCGTCAGCCCAGCGTGCGGCGGAGAACGCGCCGTCAAGAACCTCGATCGACATCCAGTACGGCACGGCAGTGGTCACCTTACGCCCACCCTCCGCGGGTGGCAATGGTTGGGAACGGTTCAGGCCCCGAACTGGGTGCGCAGCTTGGCCAGACCGGAGCCCAGTGTGCTGCGCAGCTCGGCGCGCGACATCCCGGTCTGGGTGTGGAGCTGCTTCATGCTGCGGGCGGGATGGCCGTCGAGGCCGTAGTGGTCGGTGATCACCTGCCGCTCGGTGGGGTTGAGGTGGGCCAGGAGGTGCTTCGAGTCGGCCAGCAGCGACAGGAGATCGTCGTCGACCTCGCCTTGTGGGTCGGACACCTCCGGGCCAGAGTCGGGATAGGGCCACCCTTCTTCCGACGGCCAGATGAATGTCCGCATGGACTGGTTTTCGCGCCGTTGGCCGCTGCCGTCAACCCCCTTCTGCGCGATCGGTGAGCCATTGGGCCAGAACGCCCGCCTCGAGACCGGCGTGCTCGACCAGCCCGGAGACGATGGCCCGCTCCACCCGGCCGCCGACCAGCGGGAAGCGCACCGCCAGCTCGCCCTCGATCCGCCGCTGGGTGGTGCCGGCGGCCTCGTCGAGCTGGGTGGTGTAGGACGCGCGGAGGCGGTCCCGGTAGTGGTCGGGCACGATGCGGTGCTCGCCGCGGTGGCGGCGCCGGTCGTAGGTGGTGTGCTCCACCCACGTGAGCTTGCCGGGGTCCACCACGGCGGTGACGGCGGGGGAGAGGTCGCCCGAGAACCGGTACCGGACCCGCTGGCGCACCTCGTCGCCATCGGCCTCCGTACCCAGCAGCTGGGGCCGGCCCAGCCGGGGCAGCTCGGCCAGGCGGGTCAGGAAGGCCGGGTCGAGCAGGGCGTCCTCCACCTCGGGCAGCGGGGCGGGGATCTCCTGCCTGGTGGTGAAGCGCACCCCGGCCTTCTACCCCCCGGGGCCGTCCGGGTTGGCCACCAGGCCCAGCAGGGTGTCGCCGTAGCGGGCCGCCTTCACCGGCCCGAGGCCGGGGAGGGCCAGCAGCTCCTCGGTGCTGCTGGGCCGGGCCTCGGCCACCGCGGCCAGCGTGGCGTCGTGGAAGATGACGTAGGCAGGCACGCCGGAGGCCTGGGCGGCGGCGGCCCGCCACGCCTTGAGCGCTTCCCAGACGGCGGGGTCGGCATCGGCCGCGGGCCGGCCCGGCACCGAGC
>JBOGHQ010000358.1:0-1769 GCA_050744785.1 Acidimicrobiales bacterium
GTCCGGGGGCACGCGTGCCGCGGGGGCCATGACGGCCGGTCACCGTCTCATGTGCCGAGCCGGTCGCCCTCCTGCCACCGGACGCCCCGCGCCCACGCCCGGGCCGGCATGTGGCCCCGCCCCTCGGGCTGCACCTCGAGCAGCTCCAGCGGCGTGGTGCCCGTGGGCAGGGCCAGGCCCTCCCCGGTGAGGCGGTGGGCGCAGGCCCGCAGGACCTTGAGCCGGCGCCCGCTGACGGTGGTCCAGGCCCGGCCCACCCGCACCTGCCGCTCCAGGACGTCGGCCGGCTGCGACCAATCCAGGCACAGCTCGTCGTTGTCGAGCTTGGCGGCGTAGGTGGGCTCCCCCTCCTGTGCCACGCCCTCGCCAAGGCCGTCCCGCAGCGCCTCGACCAGCATGGGGACGCCCATGGCGACGAGGCGGTCCCGCAACTCGTCGGCGGTCTCGTCCTCGCCGATCGGGGTCGACCGGCGCCGGAACACCGGGCCGGTGTCGAGCCCCTCCTCCAGGCCCATGAGGCACACGCCGGTCTCGGCGTCCCCGGCCAGGATGGCCCGCTCCACCGGCGCCGCACCCCGCCACCGGGGCAGCAGCGAGAAGTGGACGTTGACCATGGGCAGGGCGTCCAGCACATGGGGCCTGATCAGCCGGCCGAAGGCGACGACCACCCCGAGCTCGGCGCCGGCGCCCAGCACGTCGTCGACCCGGTGCGACACCGGCAGACCAGCCGCCTCGGCGGCCGCCTTCACCGGCGTGGGCAGCAGCGCCCCGCCCCGGCCCCGCCGGCGGTCGGGCTGGGTGACGACGAGGGCCACGTCGTGGCCCGCACCGAGGACGGCGTCGAGGAAGGGGACGGCAGCCGCCGGCGAGCCCAGGACGACCAGTCGCAGGGAACTAGCCGCCGTGAGCGGTGACCATCGTCGCCCGGCACCGACCTCGGCCGAACGGGAGGAGCGAGGCGAACGGGTGAGGACGGTGCATCAGCGGCGATCGAGGTCGAGGACGCGGCCGCGCAGTTCCCGCTTGGCCTGGCGGCGCTGCTCGGCGTCGAGGCGCTCCAGGAGCAGGATGCCGTCGAGGTGGTCGGTCTCGTGGAGGAAGACCCGGGCCTCCATCTCGTCGGCGTCGATGGAGAACTCGTTGCCGCCGAGATCGAGGGCGGTGAGGCGGACCAGCTTGGGCCGGGCGATGGGCCAGAACAGCCCGGGCACGGACAGGCAGCCCTCGTCGTACACCCACTCGCCGGCGTGGCCCTCGACACGCGGGTTGATGGCCACGCCCTTGCTGTCGCCGATGTCCCAGACGAACAGCCGCTTCTGGACGCCGACCTGGTTGGCGGCCAGCCCCACGCCGGGCGCGTCGTACATGGTCTCGAACATGTCGTCCACCAGCCGGGCCAGCGACTCGTCGATGTCGGCCACGGGGACGGTGGGCTGGCGCAGCACGGGGTCGCCGTGGGCGCGGATGGGGCGGATGGCCACGGCGCAAGGGTACTGCCCGGGACAGCCGATCGGACCTGGCCCGGCCGGCGGTCGGAGCGCGCTCAGGCCCGGGGCGGGTCGACCTCGACGCGCAGGCGGGCGCCCTGGCGCGGCGTGGCGGCCAGGGCGTCGGCGAGGGTCGCGGGATCGCTGGCACGGACCAGCCACCGGCCGTCCGAGGGGCCCAGCACCTCCACGGTCGGGGGCAGGGCGGCCACGAACCCAGACCCGTCGCCGGACACCACCGCCAGGGCGGCAGCGGGCGGCAGCCGCAGCTCGGCCCGCCGG
>JBOGHQ010000359.1:0-3973 GCA_050744785.1 Acidimicrobiales bacterium
TGCTGTGGGTGTCCTGCGAGCTCGGCAGGGAGGGGCCGGGCGCCGGCCGAGGACCGGGCCGCGACGCGGCTCAGCCGTCGTCGTCGCCGGTGTCGCGGCGCCCGGTGCCGTCGGCGGCCATGGCGGCCGGGACGAGCTTGGTGCCGTCGTCCACCCGGTGCCACACCGTCCGCTGCGGGAACGGGATCTCGATCCCCTCCTCGTCGAAGGCTCGCTTGATGCGGGCCCGCAGCTCCCGGGCCACGCCCAGCTGGGCGTCCGGCGCCGTCTTGACCATGAGCCGGATGGCGATGCCGTCGGCGCCCAGGTTCTCGATGCCCAGGACCTCGGGCTCCTCGATCATCATGCTGGGCCGGGTCCCGTCGTGCCACATGTCGTCGGCGGTCCGCTTGATCACCTCCGTGGCCCGCTTGACGTCGGTGTCGTAGGCGACGTCCACGTCCACAATGGCCCGGGCCCACTGCTGGGACGTGTTGCCGACCCGCTGGATCTCGCCGTTGGGGACGTGCCAGACCGTGCCGTTGAGGTCGCGAAGCCGGGTCGTGCGCAGGCTCACGCCCTCCACCCGGCCGGTGGCGGGGCCGACGTCGATCACGTCGCCCACCCCGTACTGGTCCTCGGCCAGCATGAACACGCCGGTGACGAAGTCCCGTACCAGGTTCTGCGACCCGAAGCCGAGGGCGATGCCGACGATCCCGGCGCCGGCGATGAGAGGCCCCAGGTTGAGGCCCAGCTCGGCCATGACCATGAGGCCGGCCACGGTCCAGATGGCCACCGCGCTGATGCTGCGCAGCAGGGCCCCGATGGTCTCGGCCCGCTGGGCTCGACGCAGGTTCTGGCCGGGGCCGGATGCGGCCTGGCCACCAGCCAGGATGGCGCGAGGTGAGTGATCGGAGGCGGCCGCCGTGGTGTCGTGGCTGGCCCGCTCGGTGTGCATGGCCCGCATGAAGCGGCCGATGGTGCGCCGCACCAGCCGCTGGGCCAGCATGGCCACGCCCAGGATCAGCGCGATCTTGGCCGGTACGACGAGGACGCTCTGGGCCACCTTGGCCGCGGTGGAGTTGTTGGTGGCGTTGAACACCGACAGGCACACCGCGCTGGCGTCCTCCACGGGGCCGCACGCGGCCGCCGCGCCGGTGGCGGCGGCGGGCGGCGCGCCGGCCTGGGCCAACAGGACCGAGATGGGCTGGGCAACGGCAGTGACGAGCATGGGCCTCCCCCTTGGCGCGCCGAACGACGGCGACACGGCGCTTCCTCCACACCTTCCCTGTCCCGCCGCACCCCATGCATTCCTGACCGTTCCGACCCCCAGCGAGGGCCGTCCCCCTATGCCGGCGGGGGGTGCGGTACGGCCAGGACCTGCTCGACGAGGCGGGGGACGGCGTCGGGGTCGAAGGGCTCGTGCAGCAGGAGGCGGCGCACCAGGATGGGCCCGGCCAGGCACTCGGCGGCCAGCTCGAGGTCGAGGCCGGCATCGACCTCGCCGGCACGGACGCCCTCGGCCAGCAGGTCCACCAGCACCTGGCGGCGCTCGGCCGAGGTGCGGCGGTGGAGGGCCGCCACCTCGGGGTCGCGCTCGGCGGCGTCGATGATGGCGGGCAGGCAGGACGACCAGGTGGGCCCGGCCGTGATGCGGGCCACCTGGCGGAGCAGGGCCACGACCCGTTCCCGCACCGTTCCCTCGTCCGGCACGGCCACGGCGGCCTTCAGGCTCCCGATGGCGTCCTCGGCCAGCTCCAGCTTCCCCGGCCACAGCCGGTAGATCGTGCTCTTGCCCACGCCGGCCCGGGCCGCCACACCTTCGATGGTGAGCCGGCCGTAGCCGACCTCGCCCAGCAGGTCCAAGGTGGCGGCCAGGATGGCCTGCCGGGACCGCTCGACCCGCGGGTCGACGTCAAGATGGCAGCTGCGATCGCCGCCGGCAGGTGCGGGGGACGGCGCTCAGCTGGCCGCCTCCTGCACCCCGGCCCACTCGACCGGTCGGTCAGGGATGGAGGCGGTCTCGGCAGTGGCGCCCTCGGTGGCGGCGTCCTCGGCCCGCCGGGTGAACACCGCGGCCACCACGAGAGCCGCCACCAGCGTCAAGGCGGCCGCCACCAGGCTGGCCGTGGCGAAGGCGTCGGTGAAGGCCGTCCCCGCCCGGGCGGCCAGCTCGGCGCCGCCGGGGAAGGACGACGCCACCGAGGCGGCCGCGCCCACTGACTCCTTGGCCGCCTCGGCCACCGGCGCCGGGACGGACAGGCCGCCCAGGTCGAGGCTGGACCGGTAGACGGCGCTGGACAGGCTGCCCAGCACGGCGATCCCGAGGGCGCCACCCACCTCCCGCGTGGTGTCGTTGACGGCCGAACCCACACCCGCCTTGGCCTGGGGCACCGCGCTCATGATGCTCCCGGTGGCCGGCGCGGCGGTGAGGCTCATCCCGGCTCCGAGCAGGACCAGCGCCAGGGCCAGGACGAGGTAGGGAGTGCCCGGCTGCACCAGAGCGAGGACACCGAAGCCGGCCGAGATGAGCCCGAACCCGGTGGCGATCACCGGCCCCGACCCCAGCCGCTCGGCCAGCGCCGCGCTGCGAGGAGCGACGGCCACCAGGGTGAGGGCGAGGGGCAGGGTGGACAGGCCGGCGCTGAGGGGCGAGTAACCGCGCACGAACTGCAGGTACAGCGTGAAGAGGAAGAAGAGCCCGAACATCACGAAGAAGGCGGCCGTGATGACGGCGCTCCCCACGCTCATGCGGCGGTCCTCGAACAGCTTCAGCGGCAGCATCGGGTGGGCGGTGCGGCGCTCCCACGCCAGGAAGGTGGCGACACCCACCAGGGCCAGCAGGAAGGCGGTCACCACCACCGGGTCGGTCCAGCCCTCCTCCGGCCCCTCGATGATCCCGAACACCAGCGAGCCCAGGGCGATCAGGGACAGCACGGCGCCCACCGGGTCCAGCGGCGTGGCGTGCGGGTCGCGACTGGTGGGCGAGAACACCCACACCGCCACGAGGGTGGCGGCCACGATGGGCACGTTGACCAGCAGGGCCGATCCCCACCAGAACCGCTCCAGCAGGGCACCGGACACGATGGGGCCAAGAGCACCGCCGGCACCGGCGAACCCGGCCCACACCGCGATGGCCTTGCGGCGCTCCTGGGGCGGGAAGATGGTGGTGAGCAGCGACAGCGTGGCCGGCATGACCAAGGCCGCCCCCACGCCGGTGATGACCCGGCCCAGGGTGACCTGCACCGTGCTGTCCGCCAGGCCACCCACCACCGAACCGGAGGCGAAGATCACCAGGCCGACGAGCAGGGCCCCCTTGCGCCCGAAGCGGTCGCCCAGGGCGCCGGCGGGCAGCAGCAGGGCGGCGAAGACCAGGGCGTAAGCGTCGACGATCCACTGGAGGGCGCTGGCGCTGGCGTTCAGGTCGGTCTGGATGCTGGGCAGGGCCACGTTGAGGCCGGCCACCGACATCACCACCATCACCAGCGACAGGCACATGATCCCGAGGAGGAACCAGCGCCGCTGGTGGATCACCGGGTCCTCGTGCAGCGGGCGCCCCGGCGGTGGGACGTAGGCGTGGACCCGGGTCATCGCACCGGCCTTTCGATACGGGATCGGTTCAGAGTGGCACAGCGCCGCGCGCCGCCCCGACATTCCCGCCTGCGGCAAGGGTTCAGCCCCGCCCCAGCACCGCCGACCCGCGCTCCGTAGAGTTGGGGGCGTGGCACCGAACCCCCTGGACGTGGTCCGCTACATCGGCCGCAACTCGAAGCGGATCGCCATCTCCATGGCCGGAGCCGTGCTGGTCCTGCTCGGACTGGTGATGCTGGTGCTACCCGGACCGGGGATCCTCGTGATCGCCCTGGGCTTCGCCGTGCTGGGCACCGAGTACGCGTGGGCCGCGGCCGCGCTCGAACGCACCAGGAGGTCGGCCGACCGGGCCGGTCGGGCCGCCAAGTCGGGCGTCGCCGGCGCGGGGCGGGCCGCCGGTGGC
>JBOGHQ010000360.1:0-6421 GCA_050744785.1 Acidimicrobiales bacterium
GATATCCTCGATGACAGCGGCTGGACTGAGCTTCCCTCACGCCAGCGCGGGCGACTTTGGGCACAATCTGTGCACAATTAATGAAGACAACCGCCAACACTAGGAGGAACAGATCTCACTCTCTGGACGAATCACACTCGACAGAAATCCCACGAAACCGCAGGTCAGAGGCGAAACTCCAGCCGCAGCAGGGGTTACGGTGAAGCACCCCCAACGGGATTCGAACCCGTGTCGCCACCTTGAAAGGGTGGTGTCCTAGGCCGCTAGACGATGGGGGCCTGTCCCGAGGGGCTCGTCACGATACCAAACGCCGTGTCGTGTCCTGGTGAGCGGCAGCAGGTCTGGCCGGCGCCGGCGTCGGGTACGCCCCGCACATGGCAGAGCTGCCCGAGGAGGAGATCGAGGCGGCTGAGGAGCGCTCGGCGGCGCCGGCCCACGGCCACGCAGGCGTGACGGCCGAGGACGGCACGCTGGCCGAGCACCTCCGCGCCGTCCACGGGCTCGACGTGGAGGCCGGTACGAGCCCGGCCACCCTCGAGGGCCTGCACGACCGCCTGCACGACAGCTCGAAGGCGGCCGACGCCTGAGCCGGCCTGCCCGTAGCGGTCGTGGTCGCTAGGAACGTTCCGGGACCAGCCGCCAGGTGGTGCCCTCGGGGGCGTCCCGCACCTCCACGCCTAGCGCCACCAGCTCATCCCGGACGGCGTCGGCGTCGGCCCAGCGCTTGGCGGCGCGGGCCGCGTCCCGCTGGGCCAGGAGCGCCTCGACGAAGGGGCCCACCGCGTCGGACGGTTCGGCGGCCCCACCGGCTGCCAGCTTGCCCAGCCTCACCACCATGGCGCGCAGGGTGGCCCGGCCCCGGTCCATCTCGTCGGACTGGAGGGTGTCGTGGGCCCACGAGCTCAGCTCCTGCTCCAGCTCGAGGGTGGCCCGGACCGCGGCATCTACGTCACCTCCGACCAGCGCCGTCTGGAAGGCGGCATCGAGTGCCGCCACCCGGTCCAGCAGGGGCGATCGGGCCAGCCGGTCGGGCGTGGGCCGGCTGGAACCCGGCGCCGCGCTCACGGTCGGGCGACGGCCGGGGCGAGCGCCGCTCCCGCCGCCGTCCACCAGGTGGGGCAGGTCCTCGATGGCCACCGTCCGCCCGGCGGGCAGTTCCTCCGACACGCCGGCCCGCCGCACCGTCACCGCCCCAAGGCCCGTGACGGTGGCCGTGCCGGCGTCCAGATCGAGCACCAGGGCGGTGTGCTCGTCCACGCCCAGCACGAAGGCGTCTGGCGGCAGGTCGGCCTCCATGCGGGACAGGCGTCCCTCACCCAGATAGCAGTACCGGGTGTCGTGGGTCCCGCCCTCGGCGTTGTTGTAGTGGGGGATCACCGCCGCCCGCAGCCCGACGCGGCCCAGCAGGTCGAGGCCCTCCAGCCACCGGGGCTCCTCGCCCGCCTTGTAGATCTCGTACACCGGCACGGTGGCCACGCCCAGGGTGAGGGCAGCCGCGCTGGCGAAGGTGAGGCACCCCCCGGTGGCCAGCTTCTCGGCCAGGACCTGGGGCACCTGCGACGCCCGCCACACCCGCAGGGCATAGGTGGGGCTGCCCGGGCCGGAGAAGACGTAGCGGGCCTCCCGCAGCCGGGCCAGCACGGTCTCGTACTCGAGCGGGTCGCCGCCGGCGCCACGGTGGTTCGCCACCGCCATGGGGTGGCCCACGCTGTCCTCGAAGTAGCGCACGGCCCGGGCGGCCAGGTCGTCGGCGTTGGACTGGAAGCCGAAGGGGGTGTCCAGCACCATGGCCGGCACCGGGGGTGGTCCGAGGCGGGCCAGCAGGTCCCGGTGGACCTTGACCATCGTGGGGCTGGTCTCGCCCGAGCCCATCACGGCCAGCAGCCGGGGCACGGTCTCCACGTGATGCGACGGTAGCCCCCCTCCGAGCGATAGCCGGAGGCACCGACGCCGAACTGGTCCCGGGAACGGGACCGGACCGGTACCGCCTTCGGGACCAGAACGGGGCCGGAGGTCGGTAGGGTCGCCGGCGATGCCCCGCCTCTCCCGCCCGGCCCGGCTGGCCGGCGCCGCCACCGCCGGTTACCTGTTGGGCACGGCGCCCAGCGCCGACGTGGCCGTGCGCCTGGCCGGCGGGACCGCCGACCTACGCACCCAGGGCACGGGCAATCCGGGCGGCGCCAACGCCCTGGTGGTCATGGGCAAGGGGTGGGGCTACGGGATCATGGGTGTCGACATGGCCAAAGGGGCCCTGGCCTGCGGGGCGGGGCGGCGCCTGGCCGGCGACACAGGGGCGCACCTGGCCGGCACGGCCGCGGTCGTCGGCCACTGCTTCCCGATCTGGAACGGGTTCAGGGGCGGCAAGGGGGTGGCGGCCAGCGTGGGGCAGTGCCTGGCCACCTTCCCGGTCTACGTCCCCTTCGACCTGGGCCTGGCCTGGCTGATGGCCACGCCCCAGTGGGGCCGCACGGTGGGCACCCGCACCCTCGTGGCCACGGCCATCGCCTCCACCGCCTGGGTGGCGGTGGCCACGCTGTGGTGGCGGCGGCAGCTGCCCAACGGGTGGGCGCCGCGGGCCACCGCCGGCCTGCCGATCGCGGCGGCGGCGTCCAGCGCCGTGATCCTGTCCCGCTTCGCCTCCGCCGTCCTCCGCACCGCCGGGGCGGAACGATGATCGGCCTCTGCACCGACTCCAACGCCCAGCTCCCGCCCGAGCTAGCCCGCCGCTACGGGGTCGAGGTGGTGCCCCTCACCGTCACCGTCGACGGCCGCGACTACCTGGAATGGGTGGACCTCGACGCCGACGCCTTCTACGCCTTCTTCGAGGGCGGCCGCTCGCCCACGGTGGCCACCGCCGCCCCCTCGCCGGGCCGCTTCGAGGCCGCCTACCAGGCCCTGGCCGACCGGGGGGCGATGGAGATCCTCTCCGTTCACATCGGCTCGACCATCTCCGCCGCCCTCAACGCGGCCCGGCTGGCCGCCCGGGCGGCGCCGGTGCCGGTCCGGCTGGTGGACACCGGCACCGCCTCGTTCGGCGTGGCCTGCTGCCTGTGGGAGGCAGCCGAGGCGGTGGCCGCCGGCGCCGGCCTGGAGGAGGCGGCCGCCGTGGCCGAGGCGGTGGCGGCCCGCACCGGCAACGTCTTCGTGGTGCAGGCGGTGGACCTGGTGCGCCGGGGTGGGCGCATGGGCGCCGCCGCCCAGGAGGCGCTGGAGGCCGACGCCGTCCCCGTGCTGCGGCTGGTGGGCGGCTCCTACCAGCCGGTGGCCCAGGCCCGCACCGTGGACGAAGCGGCCGAGGCCATGGCCGCCGCCGTCCTGGAGAGCGGGCCCGGCCTCCGGGTGGGGATCAGCGTGGCCGACGCCGCCGGCACCCCCGTCCGCGAAGCCCTGGAGCGCCGGCTGGCGGGCGCCCCCGAGGTGGTGGACCTGGTGCGCTACCGGGTGGGCCCCAGCGTCGGCGTCCACACCGGCCCGGGCACGGCCGGCGCCATGTGGTACCCGCCCGCCCCTGCGACTCTGGAGTAAATAAGGTCCGGAATCCGGACCTTATTTACTCCAGAGTGGCGTCGGGGAGCCCCTCCGCCATGGCATCCACCAGCTGGTCCAGCAGCCACGACAGGTACCCGTAGAGGGCCAGGGCCGGGGCTCGGGGGTCGCCAGGGTCGGGCACGGCCACCTCGGCCTCCTCGGTGATGTCGAGCTGCGTGCCCAGGACCAGGCGCAGGCTGTTGAGGGCCGACAGCCAGGACTGGGCCTGCTCCTCGCTGAGCCGCTCGGCGTCGGCCGTGGCGCGCAGGACTGCCAGCGCCTCCCGCTGGCGCTGGCGCAGGTCGTCCCCCATGAAGCGGCGGTACTCGGCCTCGTGCTCGGGTTGGTCGGCGTAGGCGGGCGGGCTGAGCCGCCGCAGCGACGGGTCCTCCGGCGCCGCCTCGAACACCTCCTCCAGCTGGCCGGGGAGGTTGCGCAGGAGGTCGCGCTCCTCGGCGCTCAGCGACAACCGCAGCTCGCCGCTCGGGAGGCGGGCCACCCCCCAGCGGTTGAAGAACCGGCCCACTACCTGTCGTGTTCCATGGTCGCCCACAGCCCGTGCTCGTGGAGCCGGAAGACATCCAGCTCGGCCCGCTCGCGGGGCCCGCTGGACACGACCGCTCTGCCCTTGTGGTGCACGTCGAGCATCAGCTTGGTGGCCTTCTCCTTCGAGTAGCCGAACAGCTTCTGGAACACGTAGGTGACGTACGACATCAGGTTGATGGGGTCGTTCCACACGATGACGATCCAGGGCCGGTCCGGCTCGACGACCTCGTCGGCGGTGGGGTCCTGGACCTCAAGCGGGGCGATGGTGGGCGCCACCCCTTCATTCTCCCCCTAGGACGGGGCGGGCGTACCCACCAGCTGGCGGCGGCGCTCCGCCACCCCGGCGACGGCCGCACCCAGCGGGCCGGCCCGCTCCTTCATGCCGAGCTGGAACCACAGCGCCGTCGACCACACCGCCACCGCCCCCGCCACGTGGATGCCGACCAGCAGCGCCGGCACGCCGGAGAAGTACTGGGCGTACCCCACCGCGCCCTGGGCCACCAGGACGCCCAGCAGGGCCAGGCCCCGCCGGCGGACGGCGGTGGGGGCGCCGGTGCGCCACAGGAGGACCAGCGTCGCCACCACCAGGACCACGAGCAGCACGACGGTGAGCCCGTGGACCTGGGCGGCCCGGTGCAGCGAGACATCGAGGCGGCGGGCATCCTCGTCGCCGCCGTGGGGGCCGGCGCCGGTGACGACGGTCCCGAGGAACACCACCACCGCGGTGCAGGCGGTGACCAGCGACGCCATGAGGGCCACGGTGGGGCGCACCAGGGGGCGGACCTCTCCCTGGTCGGGCTGGCTGGCCCGCCAGTGGAGGACGACCACGTTGGCCACCATGACGATCGACAGGAGGAAATGAGACATCACGAAACGGGGATCGAGGTCGTAGTCGACGGTGAACTTGCCCAGCACGATCTGGGCCACCACCCCGCCCACCAGCCCGAGCGACAGCCACACCAGGTCCTTCCGGCGGGGCTGGCGGCGCAGCGACCCCAGCACGGCCAGGATGATCGAGATCGACACCAGGCCGGTGATGCAGCGGTTCACGAACTCCACCATGGGCTGCACCTCGAGGGGCGCGATCAGCCGGCCCTCGTCGCAGTTGGGCCAGTCCGGGCACCCCAGACCCGACCCCGTGAGGCGCACTGCCGCCCCCGTGACCATGATGAACCCGAGGGCCAGGACGGCCAGGAGGGTGACCCGGCGGTAGGCCTCGGGGCTCACGGTGCGGCGTGCCATCGCCCCCGATGGTAGGGACGGCCCGGGCCGCTCAGCCAAACGGCTCCGGCCTCGCTTTCGTGCTTTTGTCGTCCGGCGGGAGGCGGCCGTAATGTGCCACCCGATGGCCGTGACGACCGCCTCTGTTCGCCCGCGCTCGCGGCTGTCGGCCTACGTGGCGCTCACCAAGCCACGGATCATCGAGCTCCTCCTGGTCACCACCGTCCCCACCATGGTGGTGGCCGCCAAGGGCTTCCCCTCCGGCTGGCTGGTCCTGACGACGCTGGTGGGGGGCACCCTGGCCGCGGGCGGGGCCAACGCCATCAACATGGTCGACGACCGCGACATCGACCGCATCATGAAGCGGACCCGCAACCGCCCGCTGGTCACGGGCGAGGTGGAGCCGGCGCAGGCCCTGGTCTTCGCCGTCACCCTGGAGGTGGCCGCCTTCATCCTGCTGTGGTCGCTGGTGAACCCGCTGAGCGCCATCCTGGCCGTGGGGGCCACCCTGTTCTACGTCTTCGTCTACACCCTGTGGCTGAAGCGCACGTCCACCAACAACATCGTGATCGGCGGGGCGGCGGGAGCCGTGCCGGTGCTCGTGGGCTGGTCGGCCGTCACCGGGGGGCTGGGCCTGGCCCCGCTGGTGCTGTTCGCCCTCATCTTCGTGTGGACGCCGCCCCACTTCTGGGCCTTGGCCATCCGCTACCGGGAGGACTACGCCGCCGCCGAGGTCCCCATGCTGCCGGCCGTGGCCTCCATGGACGACACCGTCCGTCAGATCGAGCGCTACACCAAGGTGCTGGTGGCCGTCTCCCTCGTGTTCGCCCCCGTGGCCGGCATGGGGCGGGTCTACGTGGCCGCCGCCGCCGGCCTGGGCGGGCTGTTCCTGCTCCGGGCCATCCAGCTGCGGCGGGACCCCACGCCCAAGCGGGCCATGCGCCTGTTCGGTTACTCCATCTCCTATGTCACTGCCCTGTTCTCCGCCATGGCACTGGACCAGATCCTCCGATCGCTTTGAGGACCTCGTGACGGTCACCGAGACCCTTCCGGGCGACGTCGCGCCCCCGGCCGGTCCGGCCACGTCGGCCCCCCCGGCCGGCGCCGAGGCCGTCACGGCCACTGC
>JBOGHQ010000361.1:0-5092 GCA_050744785.1 Acidimicrobiales bacterium
GTACCGGATCGGTACCGATTTCGGGACCAGAACGGGGCGTCAGCGCTCGGCCGGCACCTTCGGGCCGGGGCGACCCTGCTCCTCGGCCTCCTCCTCGCCGATCACATCCTCCACGATGCCCGGGCCCTCCGAGGCGTCCTCGGCGCTGATGGCCTCGATCAGCGGCTGGCCCAGCACGTGCACCCGCCACACGTGCCCGCAGATGATCTTGAGCACCGCCGCGATGGGCACCGCCATCAGCAGGCCGAAGATGCCTCCCAGGGTGCCGCCGGCCAGCAGCGAGAGGATAACCGCGGCGGGGTGGAGCTGCACGGCCCGCTGCATCACCTGTGGCGTGATGAAGTGGTTGTCGATCTGCTGGGCCAGCACCATCACCGCCACCACCCCGATGGCCTGGAGCGAGCTGCCGGTGGTGAGGGCGATCACCACGCCGGGGATGCCGCCGACCCACGGCCCGATGAGCGGGATGATGTTGAACAGGCCGGCGATCATGCCCACCAGGAACCAGAACCGCAGCCCGATGACCAGCAGGCCGACCGAGCACATGACGCCGACGATGAGGGCCACCAACAGCTGCCCCCGGAAGAACCCGCCGATGGCCCGGTTCAGCCGGTGGGCCAGGTGGTCCACCTCGGGCTTGGCCCCCTCGGGCACGAGGGACTCCATCACCTCCCGGATGCGGGGCGCGTCGACGAGGAGGTAAAAGGCGATGATCGGGGCCAGGACGATGATCAGCAGCACATGGAAGATCCGTAGCCCCAGCTCGCGCGCCTGGTCCAGCTGCTGGCTGAAGCTCGTGTTGTCGTCGCTGAAGGCGTCCTCCAGGTCCTGGCGGGTGAACTCGAGGAAGGTGCCCTCCGACGCCGCGGCCAGGTCGTCGATCCAGTTCTCGGCGTCGGCCTTGATCTCGGGCCAGTCGTCGCGCAGCTCGTCGGCCTGGTTGGCGGCGATGGGGTAGATGAGCAACCCGGCCAGGGCGATGCCTCCGAGCACCCCGGCGTAGGCCAGGGCCGCCCCCGCCGCCCTGGGCACGCCATGGCGCTGGAGCCGGGTGACGATGGGATTGAGGAGGAACACGATGGCCCCGGCCAGGATCAGCGGCGGGAAGATCACCCGCACCGTCCAGGCCAGCAGGCCGATGACGCCGAGAAGGGCGGCCACGCCTACCACCGACCAGGACACCTGGCCGGCCCGGCGGACGCGCTCGGTCACCCGTTCAGGCTAACGCCCGTAGGTGCTCGAACACTGCCTCCTCGACGGCGTCGGTGGTGGCCGTCATGGCCCGGTCGCGCCCGAACCGCTCCACCAGGGAGAAGGTGGGGACTGGGCTGTCGCCGAACGACTCCCCCACCACCACCAGTGCGGGGACGCCGGCCTCCTCGGCCAGCTCCACCACGCCGCCCACCGCCTTGCCGGCGAAGGACTGCTCGTCGAGGAAGCCCTCGCCGGTGACCACGAGGTCGGCGCCGGCGATGCGCTCGGGAAGGCCGATGGCGTCGGACACGAAGTCGAACCCGGGCAACAGCGTCGCCCCCACCGCGGCCAGGCCGCCGGCCAGGCCGCCGGCGGCGCCGGACCCCCGCAGCGATCGCACGTCGACGCCATAGTCCTCCAGGTAGACCTGGGCCAGGCGTTCGAGGCGGCGGCGCAGCAGGGCGACCTGGGCCGGGGTGGCGCCCTTCTGGGGGGCGAATGCCTCGGCTGCCTCGACGAAGGGGATGTCGACGTCGCAGGCGACGACCAGCTCGGTGCCGGCCAGCCGGGCGCGCCGCTCAAGGGCGGACAGGCAGCCGAGGCCGCCGTCGGTGGTGGCCGAGCCGCCCACGGCGACGACGATTCGGTCGGGCTGGGCCGACAGGGCGGCCATGATCAGGTCGCCCACACCGGCGGTGGACGCCCGCATCGGGTCGTTCCACTCCGGCCCGCCGACCAGCTCCAGGCCGGCCGCCTGCGCCATCTCGATGACGGCGGTGGGGCCGGCCGCCTCGTCGCGGGCCGCGACCAGGCGCCACTCCGCCTCCACCACCTCGCCCAGCGGCCCCCGCACCCGGGCCCGGCGCACCCGGCCGCCCACCGCTTCCATCGTGCCCTCGCCCCCGTCGGCGACGGGGGCCTGGTCGCACGTCCAACCCGCCGACGCGGCGGCGCGAGCCATTGCCGCGGCCACACCGGCCGCGGTAGCGGTTCCCCGGAACTTGTCCGGAGCGGCCACGAGATGCGGCACCCGGGTATCGTGCCATCGGCATGGGCCACCAGGACCTGGTGATCGTCTCGAACCGTGGGCCCCTGTCCTTCGTCCCTGGCCCGGACGGCACGCCGGTCCCCCGCCGCGGCGCCGGAGGCCTGGTGTCGAGCCTCGGGCCGGCCGTGGCCGGCACCGGCGCAACCTGGGTGGCGGCCGCCATCTCCGACACCGACCGGCTGGCGGCCGGCGCCGGCGTGGTGGAAGCGGAGGGCTTCCGGTTCCGCAGCCTCGTCATCGAGCCGGACCGCTACCGGCAGTTCTACGACACCATCGCCAACGCCACGCTGTGGTTCGTCAACCACAGCCTGTTCGACCTGCCCCGCCGGCCGCTGTTCGACCGCCACTGGCACGAGGCGTGGTCCACCTACGTGGACGTCAACCGGGCCTTCGCCGGCGTGGTGGCCGCCGACGCGCCCGACGGCGCCACCGTGCTGGTCCACGACTACCACCTGGCCCTGGTGGGCGCGGAGCTGGCCGAGCTGCGCCCCGACCTGCGCACCGCCTACTTCCACCACACGCCGTTCTGCGACCCGTCCGGTCTCCGGGTCCTGCCCGAGAAGGCGGCCAGCCAGCTGTTGAAGGGCATGGCCGGCGCCGGCGCCTGCGGGTTCCACTCCCCCCGGTGGGCCGCCGCCTTCGCGGCCTGCGCGGCCGGCGTGCTCGGCGCCGCCCCGCCCACCTTCGTGGCACCCGCCGCCGTCGACGCCGAGGACCTCATCAGCCAGGCCACGTCGGCGAAGTGCGAGCAGGAGCTGGCCGCCCTCGGCCAGAAGGTGGGCGACCGCCGGCTCATCGTCCGGGTCGACCGCATCGAGCTGTCCAAGAACCTCCTGCGCGGCTTCCTGGCCTACGACGGCCTGCTCGAGGCGTACCCGCGGTGGCGGGAGCGGGTGGTCTTCGGGGCCTTCTTCTACCCGTCCCGCGACGGCCTCCCCGAGTACCTCGCCTACCGGGCCCAGGTGGAGAACCTGGTGGACCGCATCAACCAGCGGTGGGCCACGCCGTCGTGGACGCCCATCCTGCTGGACGTGAGCGACTCGTTCTCCCGCTCCCTGGCTGCCCTCTGCCGCTACGACGTGCTGCTGGTCAACCCGGTGCGCGACGGGCTCAACCTGGTGGCCTGCGAAGGGCCGGTGGTCAACCGGTGCAACGGCGTCCTGGCCCTCAGCCGGGAGGCGGGCGCCTGGGACCGGCTCGGCCAGGCCGCCCTGCCCGTGCACCCCTTCGATGTGTCGGCCACCACCGCCACCCTCGTCGAGGCGCTGTCCATGGACGGCGACGAGCGGTCGGCGCGAGCCGCCGCCCTGCGCGACACCGTCGCCCGCCGCACGCCCCGCGTGTGGCTCGAGGAACAGCTGGCCGCCGCTACCAGCCACTCCCCCGAGAACACTGAAGCCGCTGCGGTGCGGGCCGAGAAGGCGGCCGTCACCCCAGCCGGCTGAGCACCTCCACCGCACCTTCGGGGCCGTCCACCACCACATCGGCGGCCTCGAGCAGCTCGTCCGGGGCCTCCTCGCTGCGCACACCGACCTTGACGGCGGCCAGGCCCCGCTCGGCGGCCAGGCGATCGAGCACGGCGAAGGCAGGGAGGTCGCCGCGGTCGTCGCCCAGGAAGCAGGCCGCGGCCAACCCCTCGGTCAAGCCCTCCACCACCGTCCCCTTGTCCACGGGCAGCGGCGGCCGCAGCTCCACCGACATGCGGCCCGGGTGGAGGACCAGGCCGGTGCGGGACGCCTCGCCGGCCGCGTAGCGGTCGGCCCACCCGCCGTGGGCCGGGGCGGTGCGGTAGTGCAGGACGACGGTGAGCACCTTGCGCTCCACCAGGACGCCGGCTGGTGCGGACGCATCGGCACGGCCGGCCACCTCGTCCACGGTGCGGCGCCACTCGTCGGCCCGCGGATCGGTGGTCACCTGGTCGCCGTCGGCCATCTCCAGCCCGTAGAGCCCGGCCGCCAGCAGGCCCTCGCCGGCCTGGTCCGGCCGGCGGTGGCGCAGGGCCAGGTGCTCGGCGAGGAACGACGCCGGGCGGCCTGAGATGACCGCGACCCGCCGGTAGGCATTGGCCAGCCGGTGGAGCGCCTCCACCGCGGCCGGGAGGGGCCGGGCCAGGGTGGGGTCGTCGACGATGGGCGCGAGGGTGCCGTCGAAATCGGTGAGGACGCCGGCCCGCTCGGGGTGAGACCGCAACGGCTCCAGCAGGTCGTCGAGATCGATGGGCACGGGCGACGGTACCTCTCCCCCCGGGCACCCACCCCGCAGGTGTGGCCGTAACCTTCGCCCGGTGAGGTGGCGCTGGGGCCGGACCGGGCTGGCCCTCGGGGCCCTGGTTGCTGCCCTGCTGACGGCCGGGTGCCGGGAGGACACCGTGCGGCTGTCCTTCCGGCCCGCACCCGGCCAGCGGGCCACCTACCGCATCGACGTGCGGGCGGTGGCGGTGACGACGATCGGCGACGAGGCGCCGCGCCGGCGGGTCACCGACACCGAGTTGCGGGCCGAGCACCGGGTGCTCGACTCCGGACCGGACGGGAGCCGGGTGGAAGTCCGCCTCCACACCGAGGAGGACGGGCCGGCCGCGGTGTTCGAGGTCCGCTTCGACCGGGGCGGCCAGCCCACCGAGGTCCAGCGCATCGAAGGCCTGCCGGCCGGCGCCCTGGGCGACCTCGGGCTGTCGGAGATCTTCCCTGCCGCCGCGGCGGCGCCGCCCGACCGGCCGCTCTCCCCCGGCGACCGCTGGGAACTGGACCAGCCGGTGGGCGGCGCCGGGGCCGCGGCCCGGCTGGACGGGCGGGGACGGCTGGTCGCCCTCCGCCAGGCCGGCGGGCGGCCCCTCGCCGAAGTGGAGAGCAC
>JBOGHQ010000362.1:0-3628 GCA_050744785.1 Acidimicrobiales bacterium
GGTCGCTGCGCGCGGTGCCGGGCCCGGCCGGCGGGGCCCGCGTCGAGGTGCGCCTGCCCGTCGACGATCGCTGACGCGCCCCCCCGATGGCGTTAGGGTGCCCTGACCGGATAGGGGATCGCGTCACTGTCTGACGAGGGAGAGCGAGTGGAGGTGGGTTCGCTGCCGCCGAGAGCCCTGCCCGCGGGCTGGCCCAAGCGCGGGCTCCGTGACCGCGTGCTGGTGTTCCTCACCAGCCCGAGGGTGCTGCGGCCGGTGTTCGCCGTCCTTCGGCGGGTGGCGCCCAGGGCCCGCTTCCGCAAGCAGATGATCGTGAGCCGCCATGCCGACGTGGTGGAGATCCTGCGCCGGGACGAGGACTTCACCATCGCCGAGATCAACGGCCCGTCCATCCACCGGTGGAGCGGCGCCTTCATCCTGGCCATGGACCGGGGCGAGGACTACGAGCGGGAGGCCGCCGCCCTTCGACGGGCCGCCCCCCACGACGACCTTCCACGCGTCCGGTCCTTCGTGGCCGACGCCGCCGCCGAGATCGTGGAGCGAGCCATCCCGCGGGGCCGGCTCGACGTCGTCAACGAGCTGAGCCGGGTGGTGCCCACCAGGGTGGTGGCCTCCTACTTCGGCGTGCCCGGCCCCGACGAGCCCACCATGCAGCGCTGGATGCGGGCCATGTTCGACGCAGTGTTCATCGACTTCGGGCCGAGGGCGAGCCGAGCCGCCGAGCTCACCGTGGCCGAGCAGCGCCCCTACATGGAGGAGTTGGTCCGCACCCGCCGCAAGGCGCTGGAGGAAGGCGACGAGTGGCCCGCCGACATGCTGTCCCGCCTGGTGGCCATGGGCGCCGACGAGCCGTGGATGGACGACGACGCGGTCCGCCGCAACGTCAACGGCGTCATCGTCGGCGCGGTGGACACCACCTCCAAGGCGGTGGCCCACGTAGTGGACGAACTGCTGCGCCGCCCCGATGCCCTGGCCGGCGCCCGCTCCGCCGCCCTGGCCGGCGACATCGACGCCGTGCGGGCCCACGCGTGGGAGGCCCTCCGCTTCCTGCCCCACGCCCCGATCCTTCAGCGCCACACCCCCCGCGACACCCCGCTGGGTCGCAAGGGGAAGCCGGTCCCGGCCGGCACCAAGGTGAGCCTCGGCGTGCTGTCCGCCATGTTCGACCCGGCCGCCTTCCCGGCGCCGACGCGGTTCCGCCCCGACCGCCCCGAGGACCGCTACCTCCACTTCGGCCACGGCCTGCACACCTGCTTCGGGCTCGGGGTGAACCGGGTCCAGGTCCCCGAGCTGGTGGCGGCCGTCGCCCGCCTCCCGGGCCTGCGCCGGGCACCGGGGGCGGAGGGGAAGCTGGTCTACGACGGCCCCTTCCCCGACCGGCTGGTGGTCGAGTTCGACACCCCAACGGGCAACGGAGGACGCCCATGACCCAGACCGTGTTCACCATCGTCAGCGACGTGCCGGCGCCGGCCTTGGAGGGGCTCCGGGCCACGCTGCGCCAGATACGGGGAACGCTGGGGCAGCCCACCGGCGACAACCCGGTGCTGCCCTTCGCCCAGCTCCCCGGCTTGCACTTCTCCAGCCTGGTGCTGGCCGAAGGGCCGAGCCTCGACCCGTCCAAGCTCATCTTCGAGCTGAACGTGGACGGCACGCCGGACGACTTCCTGGCCGCGCTGGTGGCCAAGGTGGGCCCCGGCCTCGACCAGCTCTACGCCGGTGCCGAGGGCTATCCGGGCCGCGAGAACGCCACCGCCGTGCGGGCCTGGCTCAAGGAGCGGGTGGTGCGGGCCGGGGCGTACCACATCGGCGCCACGGGGCGAACCCTCGAGCGCATCCAGCAGGAGGCGCGCCTCCACGACGCCATCCAGGAGTTCCTCGGCACCGAGGAGGCGGCGGGCCGGCTGCAGGGGGCCTCCAACGACACCGTGCGGGCCCGCGTGCAGGAGATGGTGCGGGCCGACCCGTCCTTCGCATGGACCAGGTCCACCCCGCCCCGCCAGACGCAGCGGGAGCGGCTCATGCACCAGGCCCGGCTGTACGGGGCCATCGCCGGTGCCGTGGTCCTGTCGCCGGTCCTGGTGCCGGTCCTGCTGGTGTGGGCCGCCGTCCTGCTGGTCAGCGAGCGGCTCGACCCCGTCCAGAAGGGCCCCCCCGACCCGGCCCAGGTGCAGCGCCTGGAAGCGGAGGAGGACTTCTTCGCCCAGAACCACCTGTCCAGCGTCATCAAGGTGAAGCCGGGACCGCTGCGGCGGGTCACCCTGCCGGCCGTGCTGATGGCCCTCAACCTGATCGCCCGGGTCACCGCCACCAAGGGGGAGCTGGGCGGCATCCCGAGCATCCACTTCGCCCACTGGTCGCTCATCGACGACGGTCGGCACCTGCTGTTCCTCAGCAACTTCGACGGCAGCTGGGAGAGCTACTTGGGCGACTTCATCGACAAGGCCGCCATCGGTCTCACCGCAGTGTGGAGCAACACGGTGGACTTCCCCCGCACCCGGCTGCTGGCCTTCCAGGGAGCGGCCGACGGGCCCCGCTTCCGCCAGTGGGCCCGGGCCCACCAGTGCCCCACGGCCGCCTTCTACACCGCCTACCCCACCTTCACCATGGCCACCGTCGACAACAACACGTCCATCCGCGAGGGCCTCTTCGCCGACCTGGACGAGAAAGGGACCGCAGAGTGGCTGGCGAAGCTCTGAGTTTCGCCTCGCAAGCAGAGCTTGCTCGGCGAGTTCGGTCGTGCTGCCCTTTGGGCGGCGCTGAGGCCGCCGGCCGGCGGAGCCGGCACAGCGGCCATCCTGCGGGGGGCGCTGCCCGCCGCTCCCCCCGGTGCCGGCAGCCGGAGAGGCCGCCTACGGCGGCTCCAGCCGCCGCCGGCGGTGGCACTCCTGCGAACCAGATGGAGGTCGTGCCGCGATGACGAACGGCAAGGGAGCGCCAGCGCTCGAGACCCACGACATGCAGGGCCTGGTGGCCCGGGCCTACGGCCACCTGCCCTACGCCCGCTACCTGCTGTGCAGCATCGACGACCCCGCCGCGGCCCGGGCCTGGCTGGCCGGCGTGGCGCCCGACGTGGCCACCGCCGACCGGCGGGGCACCGGGCCCAGCATCATCGTCGCCTTCACCCACGCCGGGCTGGCCCGCCTCGGCCTGCCCGGCGACGCCCTCGACACCTTCCCCCGCCCCCTCCAGGAGGGCATGGTCACCTCCCACCGCTCCCGGGTGCTGGGCGACTCGGGGCCCAGCGACCCCAGGGGGTGGCGGTGGGGCGGGCCGGACAACCCCGAGGTACACGTCCTGGTCGTGATCTACGCCGAGACGGCCGAGGGAATCGAGGCCGAGTGCGCGGCCCGCGCCGCCGGGTTCGCCGGCGCCCTCACCGAGGTCACGGGCCCGATCGAGGGCCTGCTGACCCCCGGGTTCGAGGGCAAGGAGCACTTCGGGTTCGCCGACGGCCTCTCCCAGCCGATCCTCCGGGGCTGGCCCCGCCGGACCCGCTCCATCCAGCCCGCCACGGCCGAGCCGGCGCCCAAGTGGGAGGAGGTCAACCCCGGCGAGGTCGTCCTCGGCTACCCCGACAACTACAACAAGCCGGCCGAGGGGCCCACCGTGGCCGCCAGCGCCGCGGGGG
>JBOGHQ010000363.1:0-2609 GCA_050744785.1 Acidimicrobiales bacterium
CCGGATGGCGACGCCGGCGAGTGGGACGAGGGCCCCGACACGCCGATCGTGGACATCCGCCTGCCCGAGGAGGACGGCGTCGGCCCCGCCGGCGTGGTCGACGGCGCCGGCGTTGGTGACGGTGAGGGTGACGGTGACGGAGCGCCGTGGTGGGACCCGCCGCTGGCCCTGCTGGCCGACGAGGACGAGGTGGCCGGCGCCGGACCGGCCATCACGCTGGGGCCCGACGGGTGGGGCGAGGAGGTCCAGGGGCCGGCCCCGGAGCCGGCCCAGGAGCGGCCGTGGGAGGAGCCGCCCGACCTGGCCGTGGTGGCGCCGGCGGCGGGCGAGACGGCGGGCGAGGAGGCGGAGCGGCCGTGGGAGGAGCCGCCCGACCTGGCCGCCGCCGGCGACAACGACCGGCCGTGGGACGACGAGGAGGAGTTCGAGCGCCGGGCCAAGGTGTGGGCCGAGCAGCATCCCCCGGTGCCGCAGGGCCGCATCTTCGGAGGGGCGGGCGCCGCAGCGGGCGCAGGCGCGCCGGCCGGCGAGGTCGAGACCGCCGTCGAGGCGCTGATCGACCGGTCAGCGTCCGCCGCCGGCCCGGCTCTGTCGCCGGCGCCGCTGGAGGCCACCGGTGAGCTGGCGCCGCCACCGCTGGAGTGGCCGCCCGAGAAGGTGGCACCGCCGCCCCGGCACGAGCCCACCCGGGCCCGCCCGGCCGTGGCCACCCGGCCCGCCCCCGCGGGGCCGGTGCTGGACGAGGAGCCCCACCGCCTCCGGTCCGCGATGGGACTGCTCATGCTGGCCGTCACCCTGGGCGTCATCCTCGCTGCGCTGGTCACCGCCGCCGTCCTGGGCATCGGCTTCGCCCTCCGCCAGCTGTCGGCGTAGGGGCGCGCCGCGGCACCCGATGGTGACGCGGAGGGGCGGTCCCTACGTCCGGTTGAAGCGCCCGAAGCGGGCGCCGTTGGGCCCGGCCGGCCCACCGGGAACGGCCTGGGCAACCGGGCCGCCCGGGCCGGTCAGCCCGGTCACCTCGACACCGGCCGCCACGGGAACGGCCTCGGCCCGGGGCTCCTCCTCCTGGCGGGCGACGGGAGCCGGCTCTGTGCCGGGCGCCACCACCTCGACCTTGTAGTAGGTCTTCACCTCGAGGGGGATCTCCTGCAGCCGCCAGACGCGCGCGTCAGTAACGTGCTCCTGATTGCGGACGTGCTCGACGAAGCGGACGGCCTCTTCGAGGGTGTCCGTCGGGTGGTAGCCCTGCTTGCCCTCGGCGCTGCGGAAGTTGACCATGAACGACATCGACCACTCCTTTCGCCACTCGTTGTCGACCGGCCGTCCCGCCGCCTTGAGCAGCGGGACGGCATCGGGCCAGCCAGTCAGATGAGCGGCGGCGGTGCGGGCGGCGGGTCGGTGCGAAGGGCGAGCCGCACCACGTACCGGAAGCGGGCCGATCCCGGTGGATGGCAGGCGAAGAGCGTGGCGGTGGGGGTCGAGGTCTGGTCGACGATATGCAGCGCCTTGGGCGTCACGACCTCCGACCCGGTGACGACGTAGGTGCTGCGCACGCCCTCGACGTTGAAGATCACCTCGTCGCCCGGCGCCAGCTGGTCGATGTTCCGGAACGGGCGGCTGTGGGTGACGCGGTGCCCCGCGAACACGGCGTTGCCGACCTGGCCGGGGCTGGCCGTGCCGGGCCAGTGGCTGGGGCCGTGGTCGATGGTGCGCAGGCTGATCCCCCGGAAGATGCGGTGGTTGAGGCCGATCTTGGGGATCTCGATGGTGCCGATCTCGACCAGCGGCTCACGGGCGTAGGGGTTGCTGGGGACCCGGGCCGGGCGACTCGGGGGGGCCGTGGCCGGCGGTGCGGTGGTGGCCACGGTGGTGGGGACCGTCGTCGGCACCGTGGTGGTCGTGGGCTCCGGCTGGGCCAGGAGCGTGGGGTTGTCCTCGATCGCCTGGGCCCGGTCCTGCTCGTGCACCCAGATGGCGCCGCTGCTGGACACGATGAGCCCGATGCACAGCACAAGGATGAGCCGCCGCGTCCTCCGCACTCGCACGAGTATGCCTGATGCGGCGGCCAACGCAAGATCGCGGCCGTGTGCGGTCCTGGTATCGCAAATCGGCCCCCCGGGGTCGGTAGCCGATACCCGTGAAGGGCCGAGGGGTGGCGAGAGGGGGACGCCGGGGAGAACACTGCAGTCCATGGGCGGGGCCGACGACAGGGCAGCTCCACCGCTGGGTGACGCCCGGCGGCGCGGGCAGGTCGCCCTGGCCGGCCACCGGGCCGAGGAGGGCCCGGCCCGAGAGCACCTGGGCGACCCGTCCGCCCAGGTGCGGGCGGCTGCCCTGGGAGCGCTGGCCAGGATGGGACGGGTGGCGGCGGCCGACCTGAGGGCGGCGCTCGCCGACGACGACCCCGTGGTGCGCCGCCGGGCCTGCGCGGTAGCGGTGGCCGTGCCGGAGGTGGACCTGGTCCCCCTGCTGGGCGACCCGGACGGGCTGGTGGTGGAGGCGGCCGCCTGGGCCCTGGGAGAGCGGGGACCGGCGGGCAGCGGGGTGGTCGCCCTGGCCGGCGTGGCGGGCGGGCACCAGGACCCGCTGTGCCGGGAGGCGGCGGTGGC
>JBOGHQ010000364.1:0-3261 GCA_050744785.1 Acidimicrobiales bacterium
TGCCCACCCACCGCGCCTCGACCCTGCCGGGGTACGCCGCCGTGGCGGCCGCCGCCACGCTGTGGGCGGTGGCCGCGGTGGTGGCCCGCCGCCTGTTCGACGACGGGCTCAGCGCAGTGGAGGTCACCGAGTCGCGGGCCGTGCTGGCCGCGGTGGGGTTCGCCCTCGTCCCAGGGGTGTGGCGGCCGGCGCCAGGGCGCAGCCGTGCCAGCGCGTTCCAGCTCGTCGCCCTCGGGGTCGCCCTGGCCCTCGTCAACGTCACCTACTACGAGGCCATCTCCCGCATCCCTGTGGCCGTGGCTCTCGTCATCCAGTACACGGCCCCGGCACTGGTGGTGGGTTGGGCGGCGGCGGGGGCCCGCCGGGCACCGTCCATGGAGGTGCTGGTCGCGCTCATGGCCGCCCTGGCCGGCGTGGTGCTGGTGCTGGAGCCGGGCGGGGCGGTGGCACGCATGGACGGCACCGGCATCGCCATGGGGGTGGCCTCGGCGTTCTTCTTCGCCACCTACACCGTGCTGGCCGAGCGAACCGGGGCCCTCTACGGCTCCGCCGCCGCCATGGGCAGGGGCTTCGCCGTCGCCAGCCTGCTGTGGATCGCGTTCCAGGCGCCGCGGGGCTTCCCCGACGAGCTGGTGGAGCCGGCCCACCTCCCCGAGGTGCTGTACCTGGGCGTGGCCGGCACCCTCGTTCCCTTCTTCCTCTTCGCCTGGGGCGTGGCCCGGGTCCGGGCCGAGCGGGCCGCCATCGCCGCCACGCTGGAGCCGGTCGTGGCCGCCTGCGTCGCCTGGGCCTGGCTGGACCAGAGCCTGTCGGCGGTCCAGCTCGCTGGCGGCGCCCTCGTCATCGCCGCGGTCGCCTTCCTCCAGTCCCGTGAGCGCCGGCCGCTGGTGGCGCCGGACGTGTGATCCCGGTTCGCGTCAGGGAGCCGGGCGCCGCTACGCTCGCCGGCGTTCGACTCGTGTCGAGGAGGAGGTGAGCAAGCTGCTGCGCCGCTGAGCCCGATGTGCCGTCGCCCGGTCGGGCGACACCCGCCGCAGCAGCCCCGCCACCCACGGCTGACGGCAGCTGCGGTCGCCTGGTCCCACGATCGCAAAGGAGATCTGTCCTTGTCCGAGTACACCGACGCGCTGCAGCGCGTCATCGACGAAACCATCACGCCGGCCGCCGCCGACGTCGACCACAAGGGGCGCTTCCCCCGGGAGTCCATCGACGCGCTGGCCCAGGCCGGGGTCCTCGGCCTGGTGAGCGCGGCCGAGGTGGGCGGCGGGGGCCAGGGCATGCGGGCCGGCGCCGACGTGGTGGAGCGGCTGTCCCGGTCCTGCGGCTCCACGGCCATGGTGGTGCTCATGCACTACGCCGCCACCGCCATCATCGAGGCCCACGGCCCCGAGGAGGTCCGGCGGGCCATCGGCGCCGGCCGCCACCTCACCACGCTGGCCTTCTCCGAGGCCGGGTCCCGAAGCCACTTCTGGGCGCCCCAGTCCAGCGCAGTGAACGGCAACGGCCGGGTCCGGTTGGACGCGGCCAAGAGCTGGGTGACCGCCGCCGCCGAGGCCGACAGCTACGTGTGGTCGAGCCGGCCCCTCGCCGGCGACGGGCCCATGACCCTCTGGCTGGTTCCCGCCAAGACCAGCGGCCTGGCCCAGCCGTCGGGCTTCGACGGCCTCGGGCTGCGGGGCAACGGCTCCACGCCGGTGCGGGCCAAGGGCGTGGAGATCGACCGGGACGCCATGCTGGGCGCCGACGGGGCCGGGCTGGACGTGGCCATGGCCGCCGCCCTGCCCTGGTTCCTCGTGCTGAGCGGGGCCTTCAGCGTCGGCCTCATGGAGGCGGTCACCGCCGAGGCCACGGGGCACCTGGCCGGCACGCGCCTCGAGCACCTCGACCAGACCCTGGCCCAGCAGCAGCTGCCCCGGGTCGACCTGGCCAGGATGCGGCTCCAGACCGACGGCGCCCGCGCCCTGCTGAACGACACCCTGGCCGCCCTCGAAGCGGGCCGGGCCGACGCCATGCTGCGGGTCTTGGAGATCAAGGCGGCCACCGGCGAGGCCGCCATCGACGTCACCGACCTGGCCATGAAGGTGTGCGGCGGCGCCGCCTTCCGCAAGGAGCTCGGGATCGAGCGGCGGTTCCGGGACGCTCGGGCGGCCCGGGTCATGGCCCCCACCACCGACGCCCTTCTCGACTTCGTGGGCCGGGCCATCAGCGGCCTGCCCTTGATGGGAGCTTGATGCCGGGCGGCACGATGCTCATGGGTGCGGTGGCCTACGACCCCAAGGTCGTCACCATCTGGGACGGGTTCCGGCGCTGGTTCGACGCCCAGGGGCTGCCCTTCGACTTCCTCCTCTACTCCAACTACGAGCGCCAGGTGGAGGACCTGGTGGCGGGGCGCATCGACGCGGCCTGGAACTCGCCGCTGGCGTGGGTCCGGGCCCGGCGCATGGCCGCCGCCGCCGGCCGCCCGCTCCGGGCCCTCACCATGCGAGACACCGACTGCGACCTCACGTCGGTCGTCGCCGTACGGGCTGACAGCCCCGTGCAGGAGGTGGCGGACCTGCGGGGCCGGGTCGTGGCGGTGGGCGCGGTGGACTCGCCCCAGGCCACCCTCCTGCCCCTGGCCCACCTCCGGGCCGCCGGCCTCGAGCCGGGGGTGGACGTGGAGGTGCGCCGCTTCGACATCGGCGTCGGCCTCCACGGCGACCACATCGGTGGCGAGCGCGACGCCGCCAAGGCCCTGGTGGCGGGCGAGGTCGACGCGGCCTGCATGATCGACGGCAACCACCTCCTGTTCGCCAAGGAGGGGACCCTGCCCGCCGGCGCCACACGGGTCGTCACCCAGACCGCCCCCTTCGACCACTGCAACATGACGGTGGGGGTGGACGACCCGGCCGGCCTGGTGGCCCGCTTCGGCCAGCTCCTCCTGGCCATGGACTACGCCGACCCCGAGGTGCGGCCCCTCCTGGACCTCGAGGGTCTGACCCGGTGGTGCCCGGGACGGGTCTCCGGTTACCCGCCCCTCGAGCAGGCCGTCGACGTCCTCGGGTTCTACGACGCCGAGGGGGTGGTCACCGCTGCTGACTATCGACCTTGAGGGACTCGGGTTCGACCGGGGCGCCCACCTCCTGGTGGAGCAGGCCCTGGCCGGCCTGGCACCGGGCCAGCGCGTGGAGGTGCGGGGCGGCGACCGCCACCTGCCCGTGCACCTCGGCGCCTGGGCCCGGGGCCGGGGTCACCGCGTCGAGGACGGCGTGGTGGTACGGG
>JBOGHQ010000365.1:0-5032 GCA_050744785.1 Acidimicrobiales bacterium
GCCTGGGCCAGCTGCTCGCGCAGCACCGGCCGGATCCGGGCCTTGAACTCGTCGTCGGTCTCGGTGCTGCTGCCCGTCGACTCGGGGCGGAACTGCCACTGGTTGCGGAACAGCGCCGTCTCGTTGACGAAGCCGGCGATCTCGTCGATCGGGATCCCCTTGACGACCCGGCTGCCGACGAACGGTGGGCTCGGGACGGGGTTGTCGGTGACGACCTCGGGAGACCTCGGAGGCAGCTCGACCGGGGGGCCGGAGTCCTTGCCCTCGGGGGCGAACCGCCCGCGCAGCTCCAGGGTCGAGTCGATCGGGACGCGCCCCCAGTCGGGATCGTCCTCCTCGACACCCCGCTGCACGGCACCGAGGCGGTCCATCACGTGCAGCCCCTCGAACGCGTCCTTGCCGTAGAACAACCGTCCCTCGTACACGCCTCGCAGGTCCCGTTCGACGTACACGCGGGTGAGCGCCGCCCCGCCGAGCAGCACCGGGATGTCGGCCAGCCCGCGGGAGTTCAGCTCCTCGAGGTTCTCGCGCATGATCAGCGTGCTCTTCACCAGCAGGCCGCTCATGCCGATGGCGTCGGCCTTCACCTCCAGGGCCTTCTCGATCATCTCGGCCACGGCCACCTTGATGCCGAGGTTGTGCACCTCGTAGCCGTTGTTGGAGAAGATGATGTCGACCAGGTTCTTCCCGATGTCGTGGACGTCGCCCTTCACGGTGGCCAGCACGATGCGGCCCTTGCCGCCCTGGTCGCTCTTCTCCATGTGCGGCTCGAGATAGGCCACCGCCGCCTTCATGGTCTCGGCCGACTGGAGCACGAAGGGCAGCTGCATCTGGCCGGAGCCGAACAGGTCGCCCACGACCTTCATCCCGGCCAGCAGGGTGTCGTTGACGATGTCGAGGGCCGGCGTGGTGGCCAGGGCCTCGTCCAGGTCGGCCACCAGGCCTTCCTTGTCACCGTCGACGATGCGCTGCGAGAGGCGGCGCTCCACGGGCCAGCCGCTGCGGTCCTCCCGCTCCAGGGCCGTGGACGACACCCCCTCGAACAGGGCCAGCAGCTCCTGGAGCGGGTCGTAGCCGGGCCGGCGCCGGTCGTACACCAGGTCCAGGCACACCTCCCTGGCCCGGTCGTCGATCTTGTTGAGCGGCATGATCCGCGCCGCGTGCACGATGGCGGCGTCCAGGCCGGCCTGCTGGCACTCGTGCAGGAACACCGAGTTGAGCACGTGACGGGCGGCCGGCGTGAGCCCGAACGATACGTTGGAGAGGCCGAGGATGGTGTGCACGCCGGGCAGCTCGGACTTGATGCGGCCGATGGCCTCGATGGTCTCGATGCCGTCCCGCCGGCTCTCCTCCATGCCGGTGCTGAGGGGGAGGGCCAGGGGGTCGAAGAACAGGTCGGCCGGCTCCAGCCCGTAGCGGTCGACGGCCAGGTCGTGGATGGCCTTGGCGGCCCGCACCTTCCAGTCGGCGGTGCGGGCCTGGCCCTCCTCGTCGATGCAGGTGCACACCACCCCGGCCCCGTACTCCCGGGCCAACGAGAGGAAGCGGTCCAGGCGGGTGCCGGGCGCATCGCCGTCCTCCAGGTTCACCGAGTTGAGCAGCGGCTTGCCGCCGATCCAGCCCAGCCCGGTCTCGATGACGTCGGGCTCGGTGGAGTCGAGCATCAGGGGCAGGGTGGCCTGGGTGGCGAAGCGGGAGGCGATCTGCTCCATGTCCGCCACGCCGTCCTCGCCCGTGTAGTCCACGCACACGTCCAGGACGTGGGCCCCCTCCTTCACCTGCCCCTTGGCCATGGCCACGCAGGTCTCCCAGTCGTCGGCCAGCATGGCCTCCCGGAACTTCTTGGACCCGTTGGCGTTGGTGCGCTCGCCCACCACCAGGAACGACGGGGTCTGGTCGTAGGGCACGTGGCTGTAGATGGAGGCACAGCCGGGGTCGGGCCGGGCCGGCCGGGCCGCGGGCGTGAGGTCACCGCAGGCCTCCACCACCGCCCGCAGATGGTCGGGCGTGGTGCCGCAGCAACCGCCCACCACCGACACCCCCAGCTCGGTGATGAACCGGGCGTGGTGCTCGGCCAGCTGGGCCGGGGTGAGGTCGTAGTGCATCCTCCCGTCCACCACCGAGGGCAGGCCGGCGTTGGGGATGCACGACACTGCCACGCGGGAGTGGTTGGTCAGGTGGCGAAGGTGCTCGCCCATCTCCTGCGGCCCGGTGGCGCAGTTGAGGCCGATGACGTCGGGGCGGAGGGCGCCGAGGGAGGTGAGGGCAGCGCCGATCTCGGTGCCGGGCAGCATGCGGCCGGTGAGCTCGATGGTCACCTGCACCTGGAGCGGCACGTCCCGGCCGGCCGCAGCCATGGCCCGGCGGGCGGCGATCATGGCCGCCTTGGCCTGGAGGAGGTCGAAGACCGTCTCGATGATGATCAGGTCCACGCCGCCCTCCAGCAGGGCGCTCGCCTGGACCTGGTAGGCGTCCCGCAGGTCGGCCAAGCGGATCTGGCCCAGCGACGGGAACTTGGTGCCCGGCCCCACCGACCCGGCCACGAAGCCCCCGTAGCCGTCGGCCACCTCCCGGGCGATGCGGGCCGCCTTCAGGTTCAGCTCGTGGGCCCGGTCGGCCAGGCCGTACTCGGCGAGCACGGGGGCGAAGGCGCCGAAGGTGTCGGTCTCCACCACGTCCACGCCCACCTCGAAGAACGACCGGTGCAGGTCGGCCACCACGTCGGGGCGAGTGTCCACCAGCACCTCGTTGCAGCCCTCCAGCGCCGGCCCGCCGAAGTCGTCGGCGGTCAGCTCTCGGAGCTGGAGGTTGGTGCCCGTGGCCCCGTCGAAGATGACGACCCGCTCCCGCACCGCGTCCAGATAGCTCCCGGCCACGGCGCCAGGCTACCGGCGGGTCGAACGGCTGCCCCCGCCTTTCCTCCCGCCCGCGGCGGTGGTCCTCCCGCCGAGTGGGCGCAAGGTCGGCCGTTGAGGACGGGCGGTGCTGCCCGCAAATGGCCAAGTGACCGATTGTCACTGTTCGTCCCAGCGGTCACCATCCGGCGACATAGCAACACGGTCGCCTCGGGCCGCGGCGTACACCTGGGCGACCTGCCCGCGCCCGCCTCGGTGCTGGCCGGAGCGGTGGTGCTTCTCCGGTCCCGTCGGTGACCAACGTCGCCGACGCTCACTGCGCGCTGCGCCGCTCCCCGCGCCCTCGAGGTCGTTGATGTCGAGGGCGCGGACGCCGACCCGGAATGGCGCGATCGTGCAGGGTGGTACCACCGGCCGCCGGCACGGCCGCCCGCCCGCCGGCCGCCGGCAGGCCGGGCCGGCTCCCTGACGCAGCCGTACGGCCTCGCTGTCCCAGGCGCCGCGTACGCTCCTGTCTGCCGTCGTGAGCGGGCCTCGTGCGCTCTCCCCGCCTGTTGCGTTCGCCAACTCCGGAGGAGAACATGGGACCCGTGCGAGACCTCGACCTTTACCGGGGCCTGGAGCAGGTCCTGGGCGCACCCGTGGCCACTGCGCTGATGGGCCGGCTGCCGGCGCAGCCGGCCGATGAGCTGGCCACCAGGAACCACGTGGCCGCCCTGGGCACGGGGCTCGCGGCCGAGGTCACCCCGCTCAAGACCGACGTGGCCACCCTCAAGACCGGCGTGGCCACCCTCAAGACCGACGTGGCCACGCTCAAGACCGACGTGGCCACCCTCAAGACCGACGTGGCCGTCCTCGATCGGAGGCTCACCGGCGAGGTGGCCGCCCTGGGCGAGAGGATGACCCGGGAGTTTGCCCTCGTGCGGGAGGAGATGACCGGTGAGTTCGCCCTCGTGCGGGAGGAGATGACCGGTGGGTTCGCCCTCCTGCGGGAGGAGATGACCGCCATGAAGCACGAGTTGGTCGCCACCTTCCGGGGCGAGATGGTCCACGCCATCCATACCCAGGGCCGCCAGCTCGCCTTCACCCTGGCCGGCTCCATGGTCGGGCTGAGCGGGCTGGCCTTCGCCATCTCCAACCTGGCCGCCTGACGCCGCGCCGCCCGGCGCGCCGTAGTGTCCGACCGATGAGGATCTACACCCGGAGGGGTGACGACGGCACCACCGGCCTCTACCACGGTGGCCGGCTGCGCAAGGACGAGCCGCTGGTGGCCGCCTACGGCACGGTGGACGAGGCCCAGGCCTTCCTCGGCCTCGCCCGGGCCGAGGCCGGCGCCGGCACTGCCCTCGACGACCTCCTCGTGGGCCTGGAGCGCGACCTGTGGGTGCTCATGGCGGACCTGGCCTCGATCGAGCACCGGGACCGGCTGGAGCCGGCCCGCTCCCTGGTCACCGCCGGCATGGTCTCGATCCTCGAGGGCCGCATCGATGCCCTCAACGCCGAGGTCGTCATGCCCACCGAGTTCGTGGTGCCGGGCCAGAACCGGGTGGCGGCCCTGCTCGACGTGGCCCGCACCGTCGTGCGCCGGTCCGAGCGGCTGGCGCTGGCCGCCGGGCCGGCCGGTCCCCACGTGGTGCCCTACCTCAACCGGCTGTCGGACCTGCTGTGGACCATGGCCCGTTGGCAGGAGGGCGAGTCGCGGCCGGCCCGCCCCGCCGGCGCCGGCGAGGGCGGGGGCGAAGGCGGCGGCGGCGACCGGTGAGCGGCTTCCACGTCACCGTCGCGGCGGAGCCGCCGGGCGGCGAGGCAGTGCTGGCCGTCCCGGTGCTGGACGGGCTGGCCCTCCCGGAGGCCGGCACGGCCTGGCCCCAGCCGCTCGGCACGGCCCCCCTGGCCGCCCTGGCTGGTCTGGGCTTCGAGGGCAAGACGGGCCAGGTCCAGGCCATGGTGGCCGGCACCGGCCGGGTCGTCGTGGCCGTCGGCCTCGGCGATCCGGCCAGGCTCTCGGTCGAGAGCTTCCGGCGGGCCGGCGCCGGCATGGTCCGGGCCGCCTGGCGGGCCACCGATCTGGCCACCACCCTGCTGGAGGCGGTGCCGCCCGAGGTGGACCGCGCCGCCGCCGCCCAGGCCCTGGCCGAGGGCGCGCTGATGGCCGCCTACCGCTTCACCGCCTACCG
>JBOGHQ010000366.1:0-5139 GCA_050744785.1 Acidimicrobiales bacterium
ACCCGGCGCCGCTTGGGCGGCAGGGCGTCCGCGACCACGGCGGCGGCAGCGACCCCGGCGGCCAGCCCGACCACCCGTACCACCAGGTCACCCAGGTCGGCGACGGAGGGGGCGGCCACACCGAGGGCGGCGGCGGCGCCGAACGCAGGGGCGGCCCAGCGGGGCCCGGCCAGCACCAGCGCGGCGGCGCCCGCCCAGGCCGCGCCGGCGGCGGTGGCCGGCCCCACGATGCCGCCCGGACCGAGGACGGACTGGGCGCCGGCGATGGCGTCGAGCGAGGGCGACCCCCACCGCACCGCCAGTGCCAGGAGGGCCAGGGCCGCAGCTGCACCGGCCGCCACGTCGGCGGCGGCCACGGCGAGCAGCACGGCCACCAGCACCACGTCGCCCGTCGACGTGACGGCCAGCACCGTGGCGGCGGCCAGCGTGCCCAGTCGCAGCGGCTCCAGCCGGGCCGGCGGCTCGGCCCCACCGGCCGTTGCGTTCCGGCCCGCTTGCAGCGGGCGGAACCTCGATGCCAACCGCGCCGGCCCGGGGCGGGTGTCCCCCACGGTGCCGGTGCCCGGAGGGCTGATCAGCTGGAAGCCGTCCGCCGGCGCCGGCCGGCCGCGTAGGTGCGGGCCAGGTGGTTCCAGGAGCAGACGGTGCAGACCTCCACCACGTAGCAGGCCACCTCGCCGGCCCGGCGGGTGAGCTTGGCCAGCTCGGCCGCACCGGAGAAGGCGCTCCCTCCCGGCGAGAGGCGGGGCCCGAAGGCGTAGGCCACGTGCACCAGGTCGGCTTCCTCGCAGATCGGGCAGGTGCTGCCTGTCGGGGTGCCCATGCTCTTCGCCACCCGGAGCAGCTCGGGATGGGCGTCGCACACGTCGAGCCGGGACAGCCGGCCCTTGTGGAACTCCTTGATGACCGAGTTCCGGGCCAGCCGGTAGTCGATCTGGCCGGGCAGCGACGCCCCACCGGCGGCACCGCGCACCATCTCGGGCCGGAAGCTCACGGAGCCAAAGGGTAGCGGCCCGGCGCAGCTCGACCGGCCGGGCCACCGATACATCGCCGCACACTCCCCACACCGGCATGGCTTGCAACCGCCGCCCTCCCGTCTACAATGCCTGTCGATATATCGAACCGATACATCGGAGCGAAGGTGTTGGAACTGGCCATCCTCGGCGTGCTGAAAGAGCAGGAGCTCCACGGCTATGAGTTGAAGAAGCGGCTGTCCGACATGCTCGGCCCGCTGTCCCGCGTGTCGTTCGGTTCGCTCTACCCCGCCCTGGCCAAGCTGGAGGCCGCCGGGGCGGTGAAGGCGGTGGAGGCCAACCCGGCCGGCGCCCCCGCGCCCCTCATCCCCATGACCGGCGCCCTCACCGGCGAGCTGGCCGCCTTCCGGGCACGGCGCTCGGTCACGCGGGAGACCAAGGGGGGCCGCAGCAAGAAGGTGTACGGCATCACCGAGCGGGGCGAGCACCTCTTCGCCGAACTGCTGGCGGCCGAGAGCCACTCAGCCGAGGACGACCGGGCGTTCAACCTGCGCCTGGCCTTCGCCCGCTACCTCCCCGCCGACGCCCGCCTGGGGCTGTTCGAGCGCCGGCGGGCCCAACTGGTCGAGCGCCTGGCCCGGGCCCGGGCCGCGGTCCGCAGCGGACGCGAGCGGCTCGACGCCTACACCAGCTCGCTGCTCGAGCACGGCACGGAGGCCACCGAGCGGGACATCTCGTGGATCGATCGACTCATCGCCGCCGAGCGGCAGGAGGAACCGAAGTGACCAAGACCATCAAGCTGGCCATCGCCGGGGTCGGCAACTGCGCCAGCTCCCTCGTCCAGGGCGTCGAGTACTACCGCAACGCCGACCCCACCGACACCGTGCCCGGCCTCATGCACGTGGATCTGGGGGGCTACCGCGTGCGCGACGTCGAGTTCGTGGCGGCCTTCGACGTGGACGCGGCCAAGGTGGGCCTGGACCTGGGCAAGGCGGTCTTCGCGGGCCAGAACAACACGATCCGCTTCGCGTCGGTCGGCGAGCTGGGCATCACCGTACAGCGGGGGCCCACCCTCGACGGGCTGGGCAAGTACTACCGGGCCACGGTGGAGGAGTCGCCGGCCGAGCCGGTGGACGTGGCTGCCGCCCTGCGCCAGTCGGGGGCCGAGGTGCTGGTGTCGTACTTGCCGGTCGGCTCCGAGGCGGCCCAGAAGCACTACGCCCAGGCCTGCCTCGACGCCGGCGTGGCCTTCGTCAACGCCATCCCCGTCTTCATCGCCAGCGACCCCGAGTGGGCCGCCAAGTTCGAGGCGGCGGGCGTGCCCATCGTGGGCGACGACATCAAGAGCCAGGTCGGCGCCACCATCGTCCACCGCCTCCTGGCCCGCCTGTTCGAGGACCGGGGCATGGTCCTGGACCGCACCTACCAGCTCAACGTGGGCGGCAACATGGACTTCAAGAACATGCTCGAGCGGGAGCGGCTGGAGTCCAAGAAGATCTCCAAGACCCAGGCCGTCACCTCCCAGCTGGACAACGGCATCGCCGCCGACGCCGTGCATATCGGCCCGTCGGACCACGTGGCCTGGCTGGAGGACCGCAAGTGGGCCTACATCCGCTTGGAGGGCCGCAACTTCGGCGACGTTCCCCTGAACGTGGAGCTCAAGCTCGAGGTCTGGGACTCCCCCAACTCGGCCGGCGTCATCATCGACGCCGTCCGCTGCGCCAAGCTGGCCCTCGACCGGGGCATCGGCGGGCCGCTGCTGGGCCCGTCCGCCTACTTCATGAAGTCGCCCCCGGTGCAGTACCGGGACGACGACGCCCACCGCATGGTGGAGGAGTTCGCGGCTGGTAACTGAGCCGCTCAGGCCACGCCGGCCACCTCCACCACCACGGCCCGGTGGTCGCTCACCGGCGCGGCGTCCATCACCACCACGCCGGTCACCGCCAGCCCGCCCACGGCCACGTGGTCGATGCGGGCACGCGGCGCCGAGGCGGGAAAGGTCGGGGCGGCAGGGTCCGCCAGGCTGAGGCCGGTGCCGACCAGCGCCGGTCCCACCTGCGCCGGGTGCAGGTTGAGGTCGCCGAGCAGCACGCGCGGCGAGGGCCGGCGGGCCAGCGCGCCCAGGACGGCGGCCAGCTGGGTGGCCGCCTCGTCGCCCGCCGTGGAGAGGTGCGTCGCCGCCACCGACAGGCGCCGCCCGTCCACCGTCACCGCCGCGACGATGGCGCTGCGCGGTTCCCGGCGCCAGCTCCGGCGGGGCAGGGCCACCACCTCCACCTCGTCCACCGGGCCGGACGCCAGAAGGGCGTTGCCGTACCACCCCCGGCGGCCCACCCGCCGAGCCGGGCCGAACACCACCTCCAGCCCGGTGGCCTCGGCCACCGCGCCGGCCTGGTCGACCCGGCCCGAACGGCGCAGCCCGTCGTCCACCTCCTGGAGGGCCAGCACGCGCGCGTCGAGACCGGCGCACCAGCGCGCCAGGGAGCCGGTGTCCACCGCCCCGGCGGGCGTGCGGGCGTGCTGGATGTTGAAGCTGACGATCCGCATGGGCCGCCCCACAGTGCAGCCCGCGGGCGGCTGTAGCAACATGCGCATCGTGTCCGGCGACAACGTCTCGGCGTGGGACCAGGCCGCCGCGCCCTACCAGTCGGCGGCCCAACTGCCGGTGGACGTGGCGCACTACGGGCCCGACGTCGGCACCGAGGCCGACTTCCGCCTCCTCGGCGACCTCAAGGGCAAGCGGGTCCTGGAGCTGGGGTGCGGCGGCGGCCAGAACTCGGTGGCCTTCGCCAAGCAAGGCGCCATCGCCATCGGGGTGGACGTGTCGGCCGAGATGCTCTCCTTCGCCCGCCGCCTGGCCGACCGCGAGGATGTGCGCGTCGAGCTGCGCCAGGGCGACATGGCCGACCTGGCCTTCGTGCGGGCCGACTCGGTGGACCTGGTCTTCAGCGCCAACGCCTTCGGCTTCGTGGAGGACCTGAACCGGGTCTTCCGCCAGGTGCACCGGGTGCTGCGCACGGGCGCCCCCCTGGTGTTCAGCCTCCCCCACCCCGCCTTCCACCTGATCGACGGCCGCCATCCCGAGCTGCCGCTGGTGGTGCGGCGGTCGTACTTCGACCGGGAGCCGCTCGTCTACGAGCGCCATGGCGCCACCTTCACCGAGTACCACCACACGGTGGCCGAGCTGCACATCGCCCTGGTGCGCTCCAGCTACCTGGTGGACACGGTCCTGGAACCGGCCCCGACGCCGAGCGGCCCGCGCAGCGACGACTGGCAGGAGGCGGCCCGCTACATCCCCCGCATCCTCATCATCAGGGCCCGCAAACAGGGCAACTGACCCGCCCCGGGGGCGGGCTACCGTCCGCCCGGTGGGCGAGCGGCTGGTGCTGTGGGACGTGGACGGGACGCTGCTGCGCACCAGCGGCATCGGCCAGCAGGCCTTCTACCTGGCCGCCGAGCACGTGCTGGGCCGGCCCCTCGACGACCACAACGTGGTGCGGATGAGCGGGAAGACCGACCCCCTCATCGCCCTGGAGGTCCTCGCCGTCGCCGGCCTGGATGACGAGGAGGCCCGGCGCCTCCTCCCCGAGGTGGTCAGCCGGCTGGAGGCGGAGCTGGACCAGGCCCGCGACCTGGTGCGCGATCAGGGCTGCGTGCTGCCCGGCGTGGAGGCCGTGCTCGACGAGCTGCACGACGACCCCGCAGTGGTGCTGTCGGTCCTCACCGGCAACACGGCGGCCAATGCTGCCGTCAAGCTCCAGGCCTTCGGCCTGGAGCGGTGGCTGGACGTGGACGTGGGCGCCTACGGCAGCGACGACCACGACCGCGAGCAGCTGGTCCCCGTGGCCCTCGACCGCCTGCGCCGGCTGCGGGGACGGGACCTGTCGCCGGAGCAGGTCTGGGTGGTGGGCGACACGCCTCGCGACCTTGCCTGCGCCAAGGCCGGCGGGGCCCGGTGCCTGCTGGTGGCCACCGGCCGCTTCGAGCTGGACGAGCTTTCGGGCCTCGGCGCCGACCACGTCCTCCCCGACCTCGCCGACACCGGCCTGGTGGTCGGCCTCCTCCGCTCCTGACTCCCCCCACTCCCGAGTAATACCTAACTCGTAACGGGACGGCCCGGCGGAGCACCACACTCACCACCGGCGCCGGGAGACAACAGAAATAC
>JBOGHQ010000367.1:0-6532 GCA_050744785.1 Acidimicrobiales bacterium
CGCTTGTTCTCTACGTGTCACCCGAACCCGGTGCTGGGCATGGGCGGCACGGCGCGGCTGACACTAGTTCCGACTCGAAAGCGTGTCCACCGGCTCGAGCACGTACCCCCAGTGCGGGCAGGTGCACAGATCGCCGGTCCCTGCATCATCGGGGTGACGTCGACGCCGGCGGGGAACTCGATGTAGCGGGCCCGCAGCTCCCCCCCACTCCTCACCTCGGGACACCAGCTCATCAACGCCCAGTGTTGAGCGCCACTCGTTCTGATCGCCAGGTGGCCTGAGGCGTCACCCGTTCTGATCACGAGTCAGCGACGAAGGTTGTGTGGTTGCGCTGGGTTGCGGGAACCGACAGCGTGTCGAGCGTCCGGGACGCGCACGGACCCCCACGCGGGGGATCGCCGGCCGCCGACGCGCTGGAGGCGATCGGCACCGCCGCCGCGGCCACCCGCCAGCTGTGGCCGGCACCGGTGTGGGGGGGTTCGTGGCCGGGGTGTCGGGTGGGCGGCTGTTGTCCAACACGAACTGCCCTCTGCATCCGTGCACCCACAGGAGCCGCCGTCATGGGCATCGACGACCACCGCCAGCAGGCGGCGCTGTTCCGCTACTCGCTGATCCCCACCCCCTGGCCGACCCCGAGCTGTCGGGCGCCGAGCGCGGCGCGGCGATGCGGGCGTTGGCCGGCATCGACCACGTCGGGCCGGGTGGGCGGCGGGTGGAGGTGTCGGCACCGACGCTTCGGCGCTGGCTTCGTTAGCGGAGTCGTCCCGCGTCTGCGTACATGCTTCATACACATCACCGGAAGCAGAAGGGCCGGTGTCTGCCGACACCGGCCCTGACCTGCTGTTTTCTGGTCGGGCTGGGGAGATTTGAACTCCCGACCTCTTGACCCCCAGTCAAGCGCGCGAACCAAGCTGCGCCACAGCCCGTGTGGGCTTCGATCCTAGCGCCGGGGCGCGCGGTCGCCTGCGGAGGCTTCCTAGAGCCGCCCCACCACCCAGGCCACACCCTGGACCAGCCGCCAGCCGAGGTAGAGCACCGTGGCCAGGACGAGCAGCTTGAAGTGCCAGGGGACGGTGGGCTCCTCGACCGCCTCGGCCCCGTCCGGCTCAGCGACGTCGGCCAGGGCAAGCACCCGGCCGCAGCTGGGGCACTCGCCCCCGGCGCCCATGCTGGTGGGGGTCAGGAACCGGCTGCAGTCCTCGCACCACGGCACGCAGGCCGAGCCCTCCTACCCCGCCGCCAGGCGGGTGCGCGGTCCGGCCGCCGCCACCCGGCTCGGGACGGTCCGGCCCACCAGCCTGGCAGCCAGCCGGCTGGCCTCGAGCAGCCGGTCCAGATCGATGCCGGTCTCCACGCCGAGGTCATCGAAGAGGTGCACCAGGTCCTCGGTGGCCAGGTTGCCCCCCGCTCCCCCCCCGGTCCCCGCCACTGCCGGCGAGCCACCCAGGCCCCCCACCGCGGTGTCGAAGCGCCGCACCCCGTGCTCCAGAGCGGCGTAGGCGTTCACCAGCGCGGTGCCGCGGGTGTCGTGGAGGTGGAGGCCGATGTCGGGGCCGGTGGCCTCCACCACGGCGGCGATACGACGGGGAGTCGCCATACCGGTGGTGTCGGCGTAGGTGAGCGACGCCACCCCCACCTCCCGCAGCCGCTGGCCCAGGGCATGCACGCCACCCGGGTCGATGTCGCCTTCGTACGGGGACCCGAACGCGCACGACACCACGGCGTCCACCGGGATGGCCCGCGCCGACAGCAGTTCCACCGCCCGGGCCGCCTCCTCCACCGACCGGTCGATGCTCATGTTGACGTTGCGCTGGTTGTACTCCGGTGAGGCCGAGAGGGTGAAGGTGACCTCGTGGCAGAAGGTGGCCCGCTCGGCGCCGACGGCATTGGGCACCAGAACCGCGTACGAAACGCCGGGCGGGGCATCGTGTTGCAGGGCGGCCATGACCTCCTCGGCGCCGGCCATGGCCGGGACGGCGCGGGGCGAGACGAAGGCGGCTGCCTCCACCGACCGCACCCCGGCTGCCACCAGCGCCCGCACCAGCCGGACCCGCCCCTCCACCGGCACCGGCGCCTCCACCTGCAGCCCGTCCCGGGGGCACACATCCCGGATGTGCACGGCCACCATTGTCATACGGGCGGTACGCCGTGGCGGCGGTCGGTGAAGGTGCGGTCCTTGCCCTCGGCCAGGGCCAGCCGGGCCACGATCTCCGCGCGCAGCTCCTCGGGCGGCACCACCGCGTCGATCACCAGATCGGAGGCCAGGCGCAGCAGGTCAACATCGGCCTCGTACTCGGCCCGCTTCTCGGCCACGAAGGCAGCCCGCTCGGCCGGGTCCTCCAGGGCCGCGATGTGGTTGGCGAACACGGCGTTGACGGCCGGCTCGGGCCCCATCACGGCGATCTTGGCCGAGGGCAGGGCGATGCAGGCGTCGGGCTCGAACGCCGGCCCGGCCATGGCGTAGAGGCCGGCGCCGTAGGCCTTTCGCACGATCACCGAGATCTTGGGCACGGTGGCCTCGGCCACGGCGGTGATCATCTTGGCCCCGTGGCGGATGATGCCCTCCCGCTCCACCTGGGTGCCGATCATGAAGCCGGGCACATCGGCCAGGAACACCAGTGGGAGGTTGAACGCGTCGCACCACCACACGAAGCGGGCCACCTTGTCGGCCGAGTCGACGAACAGCACGCCGCCCTTGCGGGCCGGGTTGTTGGCCACGATGCCCACCGGCCGGCCGTCGAGCCGGGCCAGGGCCACGATGACCTCGCTGGCCCACAGCGGCTTGATCTCCAGGAACGAGCCCTCGTCCACCAGGGCCTCGATGACCTGGTGCATGTCGTAGCCGGCCCGCTCGGACTCGGGGATCATCGACGCGGTCAGCCCGGCCACTGGCGGCCGGGGATCGGCGGCGGGCGGCCCCTCCCGCCAGGAGCCGGGGACGTAGGTGAACCAGCGCTTGGCCGCCTCGATGGCGGCGGCGTCGTCGGCCACCAGGTTGTCGCCGCAGCCGGACACCGACGCGTGCATCCGGGCCCCGCCCATCTCCTCGAGGGAGGCCTTCTCCCCCACCACCACCTCGGCCATCCGCGGCGAGCCCAGGTACATGGAGGCGTTCCCCTCCACCATGAACACCACGTCGCAGAACGAGGGGATGTAGGCCCCGCCCGCCGCCGACGGGCCGAACAGGCAGCACACCTGCGGGACCTTTCCCGACAGCCGCACCTGGTTGTAGAAGATGCGGCCCGCACCACGGCGGCCCGGGAACAGCTCGACCTGGTCGGTGATCCGGGCACCCGCCGAGTCCACCAGCCAGAACACGGGCAGCTCGTGGCTCAGGGCGTACTCGGTGAGGCGCACCAGCTTCTCCACCGTGCGGGCGCCCCAGGACCCGGCCTTCACGGTGGTGTCGTTGGCCATCACGCACACAGGCCGGCCCTCGACGGCGCCCTTCCCGGTGACCACGCCGTCGGCGGGCAGATCGGCGGCGTTGGCGTTGGCCAGCAGGCCGTCCTCGACGAACGAACCCTCGTCGAGCAGGAGGGCCAGACGGTCCCGGACGAACAGCTTTCCCTGGGCGGCCAGCTTCTCGCCGGAGCGGGCCAGGTTCCCTTGGCGGGCCCGCTCGGCGGCGGCCCGGACCGCGTCCGACGTGCCCACCCCCCCGGCCCGGTCGGCGGTGCCGGCCAAGCTCAGGTCCTGCGGATGGCCAGGATGGCCACGTCGTCGCTGAGCGGCTCCGAGGCGAAGTCTCGGGCCGACTCCAGCAGCCCCTTGCACAGCGCGCCGAGCTCCTCTCCGGGGTCCCGGCGCAGGGCCTGGGCGATGCGCTCCTCGCCGAAGAGCTGGTCGCCGGAGCGGGCCTCGGTGAGGCCGTCGGTGTAGAGCAAGAGGACGTCGCCGGGGTCCAGGGCGATCTCCCGGCTGAAGTAGGAGCCCTTCGGGTCGAGGGTGAGCAGCGGGCCGGTGGACCGCAGGGGGCGGACCTCCCGGTCGTGCCAGACCCAGGCGGGCGGGTGGCCGGCCGAGGCGAAGCGCAGGGTCCCCGCCGCCTGGTCGAACACCACCGTGCACAGCGAGACCAGGTCCTCGGGGCGGCCCCCCGACGACAGGGCCACGTTGAGCTCCTCGATGGCCTGGGCCGGGTCGCGGTACTGGGTCAGGAAGACCCGCAGCAGGTACTTCACCTGGAAGGCGGTGATGGACGGCTCGATGCCGTGCCCGGCCACGTCGCCGATGACCGCCACCAGGCGGGTGGGACCGTTGGGGAACAGGTCGTAGAAGTCGCCGGCCATGGCGCCCATGCCGGGCTCGTAGAGGTGGGCCACCTCGAAGCCCTGGATGTCGGGCAGGTCGTCCGGCGCCAGCCGGGCCGACCACCGCATCGGCGTCAACTCGCTCTGCTGGTCCAGCACCTCCTGGGCCCGCCGCTCCAGGAGCCACCGCTCCTCGGTGAGGCGGGCCTCGGCCAGGATCTGCCGGCCGAAGCGCAGGGACAGGCCGATGGGTAGTAGCAGCAGGACCATCGGGATGTCGAACTCGGGATCCGACGACAGCGAGCTGAAGCCGAGGACGACGGCCAGCAGGGCGTAGAGGAGCATGGTGTGCACCTCTTTGCGAAATCCCAGCACGGCCGCCGCCGTCCCCGGGCCCGATGCGCCCTCGGTGTGGGTGATGCGTCGCCAGGCCCGTTCGAGGCGGAACGCCGAACGGCCCCACACCAGGGCAGCGACGAGGCATCCAACGGCGACGACCAGCAGGACGGGTCGGTTCACCATGCCGTCGTCACGCTAGCTCCGGGACCCGTCTGGCTCACCCGGCCCGCCGGCGTACCCGGAGCTTGAGGGGCGTCGGCCCGAACCCGAAGTGCTCGCGGATCCGCCGCTCCAGGTAGCGCAGGTAGGGCTGCGGCACGGTGCGGCTGGCGAACAGGGTGAAGGTGGGCGGGTCGGTGGCGCCCTGGGTGGCGTAGAGCACCCGGCCGCCCGGCGACGGATGGGCGGCCTGGGCCTCCTGGAGGACCCGGTTCAGCTCGGCGGTGGGGATGCGGCGGTGGTAGGCCTCGATGGCCTGCTCCAGTGCCGGCAGCAGCTTGTGGACGCCGAGCCCGGTGCGGGCGCTGACCTTGAGCACCGGCGCATAGCCCAGGAACGAGAGGCGGTCGGCCACCTGGGCCAGCACGGCGGCGCGAGCCTCGGCGTCGAGGGTCTCCCACTTGTTCAACAGGATGACCACCGGGCTGCCGGCCGCGTCGATGCGCTCCCCCAGGCGCTGGTCCTGGGCCGTCACCCCCTCGCCGGCGTCGATCACCAGGACGGCGGCGTCGGCCCGGTCGATGGCGGCCAGGGCCCGGACCAGCGAGTAGTACTCGGCCCCCTCGCTCGTGCGCGACTTGCGCCGCATGCCGGCCGTGTCGATGAGCCGGACCTGGCCATGATCGGTCTCGATCAGGGTGTCGATGGCGTCGCGCGTGGTCCCCGGCAGGTCGTGCACCACCGATCGCTCGTCGCCGGCCAGCCGGTTGAACAGCGTGGACTTGCCCACGTTGGGGCGGCCCACGATGGCCACGCTGGGCGCCTTCTCACCGTCCGCCTCGTCGGCCCCGACCTCGGCGGCCGGCACGGCGTCACCGGCATCGGTGGCGTGCTCGGGCGGGAGCAGCCCCACCACCTCGTCCAGCAGGTCGCCCATGCCCCGCCCGTGCAGGGCGGACACGGCCCAGGGGTCGCCCAGGCCCAGCCGGGTGAGGGCCCAGGCATCGGACTCCCGCTGCTCCGAGTCCACCTTGTTGGCCACCAGCAGCACCGGCTTGCCGGCCCGGCGCAGGAGCCGGGCCACCTGGACGTCCTGGTCGGTGGCGCCCACCGTGGCGTCCACCACGGCCAGCAGCACGTCGGCCTGCTCCATGGCCCGCTCGGCCTGGGCGCTCACCTGCCGGTCCAGCGGGTCGTCACCGGCCAGCCAGCCGCCGGTGTCGACGAGGGTGAAGGGGCGCCCGTTCCACTCGGCGTCCACCAGCTTGCGGTCGCGCGTGACACCGGGCTGCTCCTGGACGATGGCCTCGCGCCGGCCCAGGATCCGGTTGACGAGGGTGGACTTGCCCACGTTGGGACGGCCCACCACGGCCACCACCGGCTTGCTCATGCCCACGTTCATGAGGCCACCGTGGCCAGGGGCGACGCCAGCGCCGCCCGCAGCGACCGTCCGTCGGTGGCCACCACCTCCACGGGCCGGGGCAGGTGGGCGGGCGTGGTGCCGTCCAGGAAGCGCCCGTCCGACAGGCACACGTCGGGCAGCAGGTAACGGTGCCCCTCCGGCTGCCCGGCCAGGGCGCCGGCCAGGTCCTCCCCCACCAGCAGGCCGGTGACACCGATGTTGCCGCCGAAGAAGGCGTTCTCCACCGGGACCAGCCGCACGTCGCCCCGGTCCAGCGACGCCACCAGCGGGGCCAGGACCCGGGCCCCGTAGGTGCCGGTGAGGATCCCCACCGGCGCGGTGGCCGGCGGCTGCCCGCCGGTGCCGGCCGGGCCGGCGG
>JBOGHQ010000368.1:0-2492 GCA_050744785.1 Acidimicrobiales bacterium
GCGGTAGGGCGGGCGCTTCCGGCCGGCCCGCCGTCAGGTGCTCACCAGGCCGGCGCGCTGGGCCAGGCCGGCGGCGTAGTCGGGCCACCACGTCCCGGCCGGCGGCCCGCCCCGGCAGGTGCCGTCCGACTCGCCCGGGCGCTTGACCCACAGCAGGGCGTCGAGCCCGGTCACGCCAGTGGTGGTCGTGGGGCGTTCGCCGAGGGCCCGGTCGGGCGGGTTGCACCAGTACTCGGGCCCCGTGTACGGCCCCAGCCCGTTGCGGCTGGTGTCGACGACGAACGGCTTGCCCCCGAGGCGCTGCGACAGGGCGCGGCCATAGGCGACCTCGTCGCCGGTGCGCTGGAAGTTCGAGACGTTGAGGGAGAACCCTCGGGCCCCGGCGATCCCGGCCGCCGCCAGCCGGTCGGCCATCGTGTCGGCCGGCACCCACGTCGAGTGGCCGGCGTCGAGGTAGACGCTGGCCCCGCCGGCGGCCAGCGTGCGCACGGCATCGGCCAGGAGGTCGAGCCGGGTCTGCTGCTGCTCGGCCGTGAGGCAGGGCAGCATGGCCAGGGCGTCGGGCTCCAGCACCACGGCGGCGGGGCGCCCGGCCATGCCCCTGGCCATCTCCCGGACCCACGCCCGGTACCCGTCGGGGGTGCCGATGCCGCCCGCCGAGTACGAGCCGCAGTCCCGCACCGGGATGGCGTAGGCGACGAAGACGGGCAGGGCGCCGGCGGCGGCCATCGTGTCCACCCGGGCGTCGACCCGCGAGGCCAGCTCGGCGGTCGGCACCCAGTCGCCGAACCAGTCGGCCTGGGCCTGCCCGGCGATCTTGTCGAAAAGGGCGGCGCGCGGGGGGTCCGAGGCGCGGAGGGCGTCGGCCTCCCGGGCCGCGTGGGAGCTCGGGTCCACGTACAGGGACGCGCCGGGCAGGCCGGTCGGCGGAGGCGGGCTGGGCGGGGTGGTCGTCGTCGTGGTCGTGCTCGGCGTCGTGGTGGTGGTCGTCGGAGCAGTTGTCTTGGTGGTGGTCGTCGGAGCCGTTGTCGTGGTGGTGGTGGCCGTGCCGGCGACGGTGGTGACCCGGTCGAGGCGCAGGTTGCGGTCGCACTTCCGGGTCTTGGTGTCGTTGGTGTAGTCGATGGTGAGCAACTGGGTGCCGGCGGGCACGGCGACGGCGACGCCATGGTCGGCCCAGGTCGTGGAGCGGACCTCGGTGGAAAGGACCACGGTGCCGCCCACCCGCACGTCCATCCGGGGCGCCCCCGAGCACAGGTCGCCCCGGGCTCGAACGGTGATCTCCCGGAGGCCGTCGGTGGTGATGGTCGCGGTGGCCCGGCCGTTGGCCCACAGGATGAGGGCCTGGCCACCCGAGGCCGCCGTGTCAGCGTACGGGGCGCCGGCTCCGGCGGTGACGGTCATGGACTCGGCCTCGACGGCGGCGTCGGCGGCGGCCGACCCGGTGGGGGCGACAACGCCGACGGACGCCAGGAGGACCAGGACGAGCGGCGGTCCAACGGAGCGACGGAACGACCCGACTCGGCGCATCCCCCGATCGTCGGCACGTCAGCGGGGCGACTTGACCCCATTCAGGACCTCCCCGTCAGTCGCCGCCCTCCGCCCGGTCGGCGCCCATCCGTCGAGCCAGCGCGCCGCCCTATGCGTACTTACAGGAGAACCCCGGGTCGTCAAGGGGGCATCTCCTTCTCGGGAGTTTCGTATTACACCCGCCGATCGGTGCTGCGAGTCAACCATCGGCGCTGAAGCACGGCTGCTCAACGTCGCCGAGGTCGCCGCCCTTTCGGGAGAGCGAGCGCTTCGTCCGAGCGTGTCGTCGCCGAGCGGAGGATCGAGCATCGCCACCGGTCGCGTCCACGTCAACCCGCTGCTGTACCTGCTCGGCTACCGCACCTACCTCGCGACCTCGTCGAACGGTGTGGCGTACTACTTGATCGCGCCGACCGACGTGAGCGGCTGGGACCGCCATCACCGTCTCGCTCCGCTCGGAGCTTCCCTCCTTGTTGAACGCCGACGGGATGCCGCGGCGCAAGGATGAAGACATGGAGGTCGACCCCAGGAGTACGGCGTGGCAACCCTTGACGGCGTCGAGGCCGACATCGCCGCCAGGCTGGACGGTCTCCGTCATCGTGGGCCGGAAGGGCGCTGAGGGCGAGGTCGACGCCGCGAAGCTGACCCTCGCTGACGGTGCAGCTCAGGCGTTCCGCGGCCTCGTCCGCGAGGAGGAGCCCGCCTTCAGCATCACGCCCGGTCAAGGATGGCAAGCTGGTCTTCGATGCCGCAAAGGCTTCTCGTTCCTGCACTGCTCAACGAGGTCTGTACCGCGGCGACCTCACCAACATGACTTTCGAGGCGCAGCGAAAGGCGGCAGCAGGACCGTGACTCAGCCTGCGGCCGTTGTGGCACGCGGGGGCACGACGAGCAGCCAGGCCGGCGACGATAGCGTGGTCGGACCGTCCTGACAGGGCGTTCATCAATCCAGCCCCCGTAGC
>JBOGHQ010000369.1:0-3483 GCA_050744785.1 Acidimicrobiales bacterium
CACCAGGAGTTCGCTGCAGCGGCGGGCCACGAGCATGCGGGCCTCGTCGCGCCGCCTGCCGCGCGCCTCGATGGGACGGTCGGCGATGCGCGCCGCCGGCAGGTCGAAGTCCAGGCCGGCGATGCCGTCCCGCCGCTCCAGGACCGGGCTCATGGCGAGGCCGGCACGAGGGCCGGCACCAGGTCCCGGGCCGCGTACCGGCCGCTGGGCAGGTCGCCGTCCACCAGGGCCCGCAGGCCGGGCACGCTGTGCTCGGGCGGCGGGCGGTCGGACACGTCCTCGCCGGGGAAGGCGTCCTGCTGCATCCGGGTGTTCATGTCGCCGGGGTCCACCCTGTAGACGCGCAGGCTGGGCTCCTCCACGGCCAGCACCGAGAACAGGGCCTCCAGGGCGGCCTTGGACGATCCGTAGGCGCCCCATCCCTCGTAGGCCTCCACCGCGGCGTCGGACGTCACCGCGATGACCCCGGCCCCGGGCCGCAGCAGGGGCCGAGCCAGCTGGGTCAGCCGCAGGGGGGCCAGGACGTTGACCTCGTAGACGGCGGCCACGGCGGGAAGGTCCACCTCGGCCAGCCGGGGCAGCGGGGACGGCCCCAGGGCGCTGGCGTTGTGGACCAGCAGGTCGAGGCCGCCCAGGGCGCGGGCCGCTCCGACCAGGGCGAGCCGGTGGGACTCGTCGGCCACGTCGCCAGGGATGACGACGACGGTGGTGCGCCACTCCAGTTCGGTCGCGACCCGGTCGAGGTCGCCGGCGCCACGGGCGTCGAGGACGAGGGACCAGCCGTCGGCGGCCAGGCTGCGGGCCAGGGCAAGGCCCAGGCCGCGCGATGCGCCGGTGACGAGGGCGGTGCGCGAGGTGGGGATCGGTGTCATGGCACCGACGGTACGGACGGCGCCGGCCCGGCGCATCGGGCCAGGGACCGGTTTCCGCCTCAGTCGGAGGTCCTAGGACCCTCGGGGCCGGGCTGGCCCCTCCCGGCCGGCCACACCGTGGCGGACGGCGTAGAGGGCGGCCTGGGTGCGGTCGGGCAGGGCCAGCTTGGACAGCACGGCGCTGACGTGGGTCTTGACCGTCTTCTCCGAGACCACGAGCTGCTCGGCGATCTGGCGGTTGGTGAGCCCGGCGCCGAGGAGCCCGAGCACCTCCCGCTCGCGCCGCGTGAGGGCGTCGACGCCGGTGACGGCCGGCCGGCGGGCCACCTCCCCCAGGACCGCCGGCACGACCTGGGGGTCGAGCAGCACCCCGCCGGCGTGCAGGGTGCGGATGGCCGCCTCCAGCCCGGCCGGCTCCACGTCCTTCATGAGGTAGCCGGAGGCGCCGGCCTGCACCGCCGGTACCACCTGGTCGCGGCCCGCGAAGCTGGTGAGGACGAGGACGGCGGGGCCGGCGGGGCCGGCGCGGAGGCGGGCGATGGCCTCCAGGCCGCCGGAGCCCGGCATGGCCAGGTCGAGCAGGACCACGTCGGGACGGAGCCGGGCCGCTTCGGCCACCGCCCCCTCGCCGTCGGACGCCTCGCCCACGACGTCGATGCCGGCGCGCGAGGCCAGGAAGGTGCGCAGCCCCTGGCGGACGACGGGGTGGTCGTCGACGACCAGGACCCGGATCGGGCCGGCCTCAGCCATTGGCAACCGGCACCTCCACCCGCACGGTGGTGCCCTGCCCCGGTGCCGACTCGATCACGGCCCGCCCGCCCATGGCCTGGGCCCGCTCCCGTATGGAGGTGAGGCCGAGGCGCCGGGAGCGGATGGCGCGGGCCTCGGGGTCGAAGCCCCGCCCGTCGTCGCGCACCGTGGCCGACACCGCGCCGGGGCCGAAGGCCAGCACGACCTCCAGCGACGTGGCGCCGGCATGGCGCACGGCGTTGGTGAGCGCCTCCTGCACGATCCGGAGCAGCTCCCGCTCCCGGTCGGGGCCGAGGCGCGCCGCGCCGTCGCCCTCGGTGCGCAGCCGCACGGCCAGGCCATGGGCCCGCCCCACCACGTCGAGGTGCTTGCCTAGGGTGGCCACCAGGCCGTCCTCGGCCAGGGCGGGCGGGCGCAGCTCGAACACGAGGACGCGCAGCTCGGCGAACACGGCGTCGAGCAGGCCGCGGGCCGTGGCCAGCTCCGCCCCCGCCCGGTCCGGGTCGGTGGCCAGCAGCGAGGCCGCCGTCTCCAGGGTGAGGCGGAGGCTGAACAGCGTCTGGGTGATGGCGTCGTGGAGCTCGCGCGCCAGCCGGTTGCGCTCCTCCACCACCGACAGCTCCCGGCTCTCCTCGTAGAGGCGGGCGTGCTCCATGAGCACGGCGGCGTGGGCGGCCAGCACGCCGACAGCCGCCTCGTCGCCCGCCGTGAAGACGCCGCCGGTCTCCTTGTCGGTGAGGTAGAAGGCCCCGATGACGTCCCCCCTGAACACGATGGGGACGCCGAGGAAGGAGCGCATCCGGGGGTGGGTCGAGGGCCACCAGCCCCGGAAGCGGGCGTCGGTGGTGATGTCGCCGGTCCGGTACGGCGCCGGGTCGACCAGCATGGCGCCCAGCAGCCCGTGGGTACGGGGCAGCGGGCCCATGGCCTCGATCTCCCCGGCCGTCATCCCGGCGGTGATGAACCTGGCGAAGCCCTGGTCCTCGTCGGGGACGCCGAGGGCGGCGTAGCGGGCACCGGCCAGGTCCCGGGCGGCGGCGACGAGCCGCTCCAGCACGGCGTCCACCGAGAGGTCGCCGGCCATGCCGAGCACGGCCTCGGCCACGGCGGGCAGCGCCCCTGCGGCCGGGTCCATGGCCCTAAGGGTACGGGGGACGGCCCTCCTCAGAGCCCGTGGCCGGGCTCCTGCAGCCGCCGCAGCAGGGCGGCCCGTATGGGGGGCCGGGTGCCGAAGACGAGCAGGAACAGCGCCTCGCGAGCCAGGCGGGCGGCGTGGTCGCCGGCCAGCGCGGACGAGCTCCCCCGGTGCACCATCAGGGCGGCCGCGGCCCGGAGGGCCAGTTCCGACGCGGCCGCCCTCGCCTCGGCGATGCCGTCGACGCCTTTGAGGGCGGCCTCGTCGAGCCGGCGCCGGCTGGTGTCCAGCAACTGGTCGAGCGGGCTCGGCCCCATGAGCCGGCAGCAGCGCCGGGCCACGCCCAGCGCCAGCGACCCGTTGACGCGGAGGGGGACGCCCTCGGTGGCGGTGGTGGCAGGGTGCTCGTCCACCGCGACCACCCGCCCGGCGGGCACTTCGAGCCCGGCCACGTCCAGGCGCACCGTGGCGCTGGCGTCCACGGCCACCAGCCGAAGCCGCTCGACCGACAGGCCGGGCCGGTCCACGGCATCGAGCAGTACCCAGACCACCGTGCCGTCCGGCCTGGTGGCGGCCACGTACACCACGTCGATGCGGCCCCACCCGGTGACCCAGGGGGAGGAGCCGTCGAGCACCCAGCCGTCCTCGACGGGGCGGGCCACCAGGCGGGCGGGCCCGGGCAGCAGGCCGGCCAAGGCGAGGCCGCCTCGCCGCCCGCCGCGGCAC
>JBOGHQ010000370.1:0-2793 GCA_050744785.1 Acidimicrobiales bacterium
CGTCCAGGGGGAGGACGTCGAGGCGGGTGCGGTAGGCGATGGCGATGGTGGCGCCGAGGCCGGCGCCGGCGGCGGCGCCGAGCAGGTAGGGGTCGGCCAGCGGGTTGCGGAACACGCCCTGGTAGGAGGCACCCGAAAGGGCGAGGGTGGCGCCCACCAGGGCCCCGAGCACCACCCTCGGCGCCCGGAGGTCCCACAGGATGGCGGCCGACCGCTCGTCCAGGCCGGAGCGAACGTCGACCAACGGCAGGTGGTCGGCCAGCTCGAGGCCGATGGCCTTGAGGGGGATCCGCACCGGCCCCACGGCCAGGCCGACCAGCAGCGCCCCGGCCAGCACCACCACGCCCAGCAGGGTCCAGCGCAGCCCCCCGGCCGGCGGCGTCATGCCGCCTTCTCGGCCTTGGTGACGAGGGCCGACACCGCCTCCAGGAACTCCACGATCCGGGGGCCCCAGCGGGAGGCGACGTCGTCGTCGAGGGCGATCACCGCGCCGTTGCGCACCGCGGTGATCCCACCCCACCCGTCGCGGGCGGCCACGGTGGCGGCCGACTGCTGGCAGCACTTGGTGTCGGCCAGGAAGATGAGGTCGGGGTCGGCCTGCACGATGTACTCGGCCGACAGCTGCGGGTAGCCGGCCCCGTCGGCATCGGCGGCGTCGGCGATGTTCTCCAGGCCGAGGAGGGCGTAGACGCTGCCGATGAAGGTCTTGGACGTGGCGCTGAAGTAGCTGGGGTCGAGCTCGTGGTAGTAGGTCGCCCCCTTGGCCCCGGCCGGGACGGACCCGGCGATGGCGGCGATCCGCTGCTTCATCCCGGCCACAACCTTGTCGGCCTCGGCCCGGTGGCCGGTGGCGTCGCCCAGCTGGCTGAGCTGCTCGTAGGTGTCGTCCAGCGAGGTTGCGGCCGGGGCGGCCAGGGTCCGGACCTTGACCCTGGCCAGGCTGTCCGCCAGCTCCCCGCCCGCCTCGGAGATCACCACCAGATCGGGGTTGTGGGTGGCGATCGCCTCCACGTTGGGCTTGAAGCCCGACAGGTCCGTCTTGGGTGCCTCGGCGGGATAGGTGGACTGGTCGTCCACCGCCACCACCTGGTCACCGGCGCCGATGGCGAACAGCATCTCGGTGGCGGTGGGGGACAGCGACACGATCCTCGACGGTGCCGCGTCGGCCGCGGCCGTGGTGGTCGTCGCCGCCTCCTCGGCGCCATCGTCGCCGCACGCTCCGCCAGCGAGGGCGATGAGCGCGGCGGCACCAGCCGCCACCCGCATCCTTGTCTTCACGTTGGTCCTCCTTTCGGGTCGGAGGACCTCGTGTTCGCTGGCTTGGCGGCCGGCGACCGCTCTTCCTCCGAGAGCGAGTTCGCAGCCGAGGAGCAGGCGACCTGGCTAGCCCTGGGCGGGCATCACAGTTACGGGATAGCGCCGGATTCTCACCGGCTTCGCTGCTGGCCACGGCACCCGGCGGACCGGGCGAAGCGAGTCAACCACACCGCCGCCACTGGCGCCAGGGGGCCGTTGGAGCCGGTGGCCGACCGAACAGCACGGAGAGTGGCGCGTAGAATCTCCCTGTGCATGGCGGTGCGCGTCCTCTCTCCCTATTGGGCCGTGGCCTGGCGTGTGCTGCCGTGGGCGCGGTCGCCGGTCTGACCCTCGTCGACGCCGGCCCCGTGGGCGCCCAGATCCCCGACCTGTTCCCGACCACCACCGCGCCCGGAGCCACCACCACGACGCTGCTCCCCCCACTGGAGACCATCCTCAACCCGGCGCCCACCACCCAGCCAGGCCAGCCGGCCCAGCCGGGCACGACCACCAACACCGCACCGCTGCTCAAGCTGCCCGCCGCGGTCCCGGCTCCGTCCACCAGCCGGACCACGACGTTCACCACCACCCCCGTGCCGCCCCGCACCCCGGTGCGGGCCACGGCGTCCACGATCCCCCGTGCCTCGCGCGGCCGGGCCACCCCCACCACCGCGGCGGAGGAGATGGAGACGGGCACCGGCGGCGGGGACGAGTTCGCCGCCTCACTGCCCTACGATCCCTCCGACGGTGAGCGGGTCGGCCCCCAGGCCATCAACATGGAGCTCGGCCGCGAGGGCGAAGGCGGCCTCAGCCCCGTCCTGTCCGTGGCCGGCGGGCTGGTTGCGGTCGTGCTGCTGGCCGGCGTGATCTGGCTCAAGCGTCAGGTGCGCCAGGAGCCACCGCTGCCCAGCGAGCCGGACTGGGGTTGGTAGCGTCAGCCCGCGTCACCCGGCAGCCCGGCGTGGGCTCGTAGCTCAGTGGTCAGAGCAGGGGACTCATAATCCCTCGGTCGGAGGTTCGATCCCTCCCGGGCCCACCGGCAATGCCCAGGTCAGAGCCGATTTCCAAGTGAGGGTCGGAACCCGAGCTCGGCTGAAACCCAACAGAACCCAACAAGCGTTGGAGACCGGGTGGCAGGCAGCCTGCGGGAGATCCGCCCGGGGTGTGGGGGCTGAGGGCGTACCTGGGCCGCGACGCGGCCGGCAAGGTACGCCACAGGCGGGGATCGAAACCGAAGGCGCGCCCAGCACCTCGCGTCACGCCGGATTCATTTCCCGTCTGGCCACACCCAGTGTGGCTGAACGGGAAATGAAAGCTCAGGGCGGCCACGGAAGTGCCGTCGTTCGCGACGACCTCCTTGTGGTTGGTCGGATGGCGTGTAGCAGCCTCAGGACCTGTGGAAGCGGTACAGGCGCAGGCTGTTGGACACCACCGAGACGCTCGAGAAGGCCATGGCCGCACCGGCGATGATGGGGTTGAGGGCGCCGGCTACCGCCA
>JBOGHQ010000371.1:0-3825 GCA_050744785.1 Acidimicrobiales bacterium
GCTCGGTCTCGGCCTCCACCATGACCCGCACCACCGGCTCGGTGCCGCTGGGGCGCACCAGCACTCGGCCGGTGCCGCCCAGCCGGGCCTGCTCGGCCGCCACGGACGGGGCGATGGCGGCCGCGGCGGCGGCGTCGACCCGTGCCGCCACCCGCACGTTGCGCAGCACCTGGGGCACAGGCGTCATGGCGGCGGCGGCCAGCTCTGAGAGGGGCCGGCCGCTGCGGGCCAGCAGGTCCAGCAGCTGGAGACCGGTGAGGAGGCCGTCGCCGGTGGTGGCCAGCCGGCGGAAGACGAGGTGGCCCGACTGCTCGCCGCCCAGCGACCAGCCGTTGGCGTCGAGGGCGGCCAGCACGTGCCGATCGCCCACCGGCGTCTCGTGCACGGCGACGCCGGCCTGCTCCATGGCCAGCCGGAACCCGAGGTTGGTCATGACCGTGACCACCACGGTGTCGCCGGCCAGCGCGCCCCGCCCGCGCAGGTCGAGCGCGCACAGGGCGATGAGGTGGTCGCCGTCCACAACCCCGCCCCGCTCGTCCACGGCCAGCAGCCGGTCGGCGTCGCCATCGAAGGCCAAGCCCACCGCCGCGCCCTGGTCCACCACGGCCCGGCGGAGGGAGCCGAGGTCGGTGGAACCGCCGCCGGCGTTGATGTTGGTGCCGTCCGGCTCGGCGCCGATGACCTCAACCTTGGCCCCAGCGGACCGCACCACGCCCGGCGCCACCGCGGAGGCGGCGCCGTGGCCGCAGTCCACGACGACGTGCAGCCCGTCGAGGGTACGGCCCTCCAGCGTGGCGACCAGGTGGGCGGCGTAGTCCTCCACCAGTGCGGCGTCGGTCGACAGCCGGCCCACGTCGGCGCCCGTGGGCCGGAGCCCGCCGCCCTCGCCTCCCGCCAGGCGGCGCAGCTCCTCCTCGAGGGTGTCCTCCTCCTGGTCGGTGAGCTTGCGGCCGCCCGGGGCGAACAGCTTGATCCCGTTGTCGGGGAAGGGGTTGTGGGAGGCGGAGACCACCGCCCCGGGGCAGTCCCGACCGGCCGAGGCAAATGCCACGCCCGGCGTCGGCAACACGCCGAGGTCCACCACGTCCGCGCCCTCGGAGGCCACGCCGGACGAGAAGGCGGCCTGGAGCAGGGGGCCGGAGCGGCGGGTGTCCCGCCCGATGACGAAGGGACCGCCGAGCACCCGGGCCGCGGCCCGGCCCAGGGCCAGCACCAGCTCGGGGGTCAGCTCGCCGTTGGCGACGCCCCGCACCCCGTCGGTGCCGAACTCGAGGGGCACGGAGGCCGAGGACCTAGCGCTTGGAGTACTGCGGCGCCTTGCGGGCCTTCTTCAACCCGTACTTCTTGGACTCCTTCTCCCGGGCGTCTCGGGTGAGGAATCCGGCCCGCTTGAGGGACTGGCGCTGGTCGGGGTCCAGCTCGGCCAGGGCCCGGGCGATGCCGAGGCGCAGGGCGCCGGCCTGGCCGGACACACCCCCGCCGTCGATGGTGGCGTCCACGTCGTAGACGTCGGCGGTGTTGGTGACCCGGAGGGGCTCGGTGGCCAGCGTGGACTGGGTGGCCGACGGGAAGTACTCGTCCAGGGGGCGCCGGTTGATCGTGACCGTGCCGCTCCCGGCCCGAACCCGGACCCGGGCCACGGCCCGCTTGCGGCGGCCGGTGGACTGCAGGAGGGGCTTGGGCATCAGCGGCCCTCCGCCGAGGCGCCGGCCACCGACGCGCGGGCGCCGGCCAGCTCGAGCGGCTGCGGCTTCTGGGCGGCGTGGGGGTGGGTGGGCCCGGCGTGGACCTTGAGCTTCTTGAGCATCTGGCGGCCCAGCGTACCCTTGGGCAGCATCCCCTTGACCGCCCGCCGCACGACCTCCTCGGGCCGGGTGGCCAGCAGGGCCTCGAAGCTCTGGCTGCGCAGGCCGCCCGGATAGCCGGAGTGGCGGTAGGCCATCTGCTTGCTCGCCTTGTCGGACGTCATGACGACCTTGGCGGCGTTCACCACCACGACGTGGTCGCCGGTGTCCATGTGCGGGGCGTAGATCGGCTTGTGCTTGCCCCGGAGCAGGCGGGCCACCTCGGACGACAGGCGGCCCAGCACCAGACCGTCGGCGTCGACGACGTGCCAGGCGCGCTGGATGTCGGCTGGTTTGGGGGAGAACGTTCGCAAGTGGGGCGCCTTCTCGAAAGTCCGCGGGCTCGCGCCTGCGAGCCCTTCAGGATAGCCGCCGGGGCGGCGGCCGCCAACCGCCGGGCCTCTGGCACCTTCCACCCGCCCGGTAGCCTCACCCGGTGATCGGCCTGTCCGACCTGGAGGCGGCCCGGGAGCGGCTCAAGGCCGTGGTGCGGCCCACGCCGGTGGAGCACTCCCACTCCCTGTCCCGGCTGGCCGGGCGGCCCGTGCTGCTCAAGCCCGAGCACCGCCAGCGCACCGGCTCGTTCAAGGTCCGGGGCGCCTACAACTTCCTGTCCGCCCTCGGTGACGGCGAGGCCGCCGACGTGGTGGCCTGGTCGGCCGGCAACCACGCCCAGGGCGTGGCCCTGGCCGCCTCCCTCACCGGCCGGCGGGCGACGGTGTTCATGCCGGCCACCGCCTCCCTCCCCAAGGTCGATGCCACCCGCGGCTACGGCGCCACCGTGCGCCTCACGGGCCAGTCGGTGGACGAGTGCCGGGCCGCCGCCGAGGAGTACGCGGCCGAGACGGGCGCAATCATCGTCCCGCCCTTCGACCACGAGCTGGTCATCGCCGGCCAGGGCACGATCGGCCTGGAGCTGGCCGAGGAGGCGCCCGAGGCCACCACCGTCGTGGTGCCGGTGGGAGGGGGCGGGCTCATCTCGGGCGTGGCCGCCGCCCTGTCGGCGGTCAAGCCCGGATGCCGGGTCGTGGGCGTGGAGCCGGCCGGGGCGGCCACGCTGCGGACCAGCCTCGACGCCGGCGAGTGCGTCACCCTCCCGTCCCTGTCCACCATGGCCGACGGCATCGCCGTCAAGCGGGCCAGCGACCTCACCCTCGCCCACATCCAGGCTCTGGTCGATGACGTGGTGACGGTGGAGGAGGACGAGATCAGCCGGGCCCTGCTGCTCGTGCTGGAGCGGGCCAAGTCGCTGGTGGAGCCGGCCGGGGCAGTGGCGCTGGCCGCCATCCTGGCCGGCAAGGCCGGCGGCGACGGCCCGGCGGTGGCCATCCTCTCGGGCGGCAACGTCGACCCCCAGCTGCTGACCCGGCTCATCGACCACGGCCTGTCCGCCGCCGGCCGCTACCTCATCCTGCGGGTCGTGCTCCAGGACCTGCCCGGCGCGCTGGCCTCCCTGTCCACCGACATCGCCGGCCTCGGTCTCAACGTGCTCGACGTGGCCCACCACCGGGCCGGCGTGGGCCTGGCCTTCGACGAGGTCGAGCTCCGCCTCACCCTCGAGACCCGCGACCCCGACCACCGCCACCAGGTGGTGACCGCCCTGGCCGGCGCCGGCTACCGCGTCGAGCTGATCCGCTGACTGGAGTGGATGGCCCCGGATTCCGGGGGCTCTCTACTTCAGTCCGGTGGGGGGTGCGGGCCACCAGCCGGCGGCCACACCCGCGGTGAGGGCGGCGCCCCGGGCGACGGCCTCCTTGGCCCCGGAGCGAACCACCGGAAGGAAGCCGGCCGCCTGCTTGGCTCGCAACCAAGGATCGCTGCGGCTGCCGCCGCCGAACACCACCAGGCGGCGGGAGGGGCCGCACAGCTGCTCGGCGCGGCCGGCCGCGTCCAACGTGCGCGCCGCCAGGGCGGCCAGCACCCCGTTCCAGACCTCCCCCGGCGACCCTGCCGGCGTTCTGGCCCCGGGAATCGACACCCC
>JBOGHQ010000372.1:0-3298 GCA_050744785.1 Acidimicrobiales bacterium
GTCATGGTCAGCATGGCCACCGACGACTCCGGCGGCTCGCCGGCCCTGGCCATCGCCCTGGTCGGCGTGGGCCTGGTCCTGGCCCTGGGTGCGTCGGCGCTCGTCCTGGCCGGCCGCCGCGACCGAAAGAGCCCGGCCAAGGCCCGGCGCTAGCCGACCGTTCACCCCCGATGGGACGAGGGGCGGCCTCCGGGTCGCCCCTCTTCCGCGTCTTTCGAGTAAATAAGGTCCGGAATCCGGACCTTATTTACTCGAAGTCACGGGGGCGGGGACGGGGACGTCGAGGCGGTAGCCCCGACCCGGGATGGGCCGCACCGCCGCGCCGCAGGGGCCGAGACGGCGGCGCAGGCGGGTGATGGTGGCCTCGAGGAGGTGGGGGTCGGCGCCGGCCGAGCCCCACACCTTCTGGAGCAGGCTGGGCCGGGAGACCACCACCCCAGGGCGCTCGCAGAGCATGCCGAACACGGCCTGCTCGAGGGGCGGCAGCTCCACCACCCGGTCGCCCAGGTCCACCGCGAAGCCCTGCAGCACCACGTCCACGCCGCCCAGCACCACGCGGCGGCGGCGGTCCTCCAGGCGCTCGCTGAGGGCCCGGATCATGAGGCCGAGCCGCCCCACGGCGGGCTCCACCGGGTCCACCACGCCCTCGTCCCGAGCCGCATCGGCGCACACGCCGCCGACGCAGGTGGCCAGCACCGAGGTGTTGAAGGCCGTGCGCAGGTCGGCGTGGCGGCCGTGCTCAGCGGCGATGTGGAACAGGTTCTGCACCGCCGGAGCGCTGGTGAAGGTGATGGCGTCGAGGCGGCGGTCGCAGGCGGCGTCGACGAGGCGCAGGGCCGGCGCCGGGTCGTCGGGGAGGCGCCAGCGGTAGACGGGCACGGGCACCACGTCGCATCCGGCCTTCTCCAGGGCCATGGTGATGTCGGCCGCCTCGGCGCCGGCCTCCTGCACCGCCACCCGGCGGCCCAGCAGCGGCTCGGCCAGCAACACCGGCAGCAGCCGGTCCAGCCGCTCGTTGGGTGAGTTCTCCCACACGGCGAGACCGGCGGCCTGCACGGCGGCGGTGGACTTGGGCCCTCGCGTGATGATGCGGGCCCCAGCCAGGGCGTCCAGCAGGGCCTCGCCCATGCCCCACGACTGGGCCGTCTCCAGCCAGGCCCGCATGCCGATCCCGGTGGTAGCCACCAGGTAGTGGGGCGGCGCGGCGGCCACCGACTCCGTGGCCCGCCGCAGGGCCTCGTCCGACGCCAGGTACTGGGTCGCCATGCTGGGCCCGTGTACCACCCGGGCGCCGCGCCGCCGCAGCAACTCGGCCTGGTCCTCCCAGCGCCGGTCGGCGGTGATGCCCACGGTGTAGCCCTCGAGGGGCCGGAGCCCAGCCATGCCTCCATGGTGGGACGGCGCTGTTACCACGCCGTTTCCCCCACCTGTGCGGGGGCATGAACACCGGCTGACCCGATCCTTGCTCCCACCGGCCTCACGCTCGTTCAATCCGGATGGCCGACTGCTTGTAGTTGGGCTCCCGGGAGATGGGGTCGAACTCGTCGACGGTGAGGCGGTTGGCGCAGCGCTCCTCGTAGTGGAAGGGGACGAAGACCTCACCCTCCCGCACGGTGGCCGTCACCCGCACCAGCACGTCGTCCACCACCCCCCGTCGGGACGCCAGCCGTACCCGCTCGCCGGAGCCGACGCCCAGCCGGCCGGCATCGGCAGGGTTGATCTCCACCCATGCCTCCGGCGCCAGCTTGTTCAACGCCTCGATGCGCCCCGTCTTGGTACGGGTGTGCCAGTGCTCCACCGTGCGGCCCGTGTTGAGCAGGAACGGGTACCGGGCGTTGGGCGCGTCGGCGATGGGCTCGGGGGTGACGCGCCACAGCCGGGCCCTCCCGCTGGGCGTGGGGAAGACCCCGTCGCGGTAGAGCCGGGGCGTGCCGGCCACCTCGGCCACCTCGGGCGGGCAGGGCCACTGGACGCCGCCGGCGGCGTCGATGCGGTCGTAGCTGATGCCGCTGTAGTCGCACAGCCGGCCCGCTGAAACGCGGGCCCACTCGGCGAAGGCGTCCTCCGGCCCGGCCCAGCCGGCGTAGAGGTCGTCCCCCACCCCGAGGGCCTGGCCCACGCCCAGGAAGATGTCGAAGTCGGCGCGGGCCTGCCCGGGCGGCTCCACCGCCTTTCGGACTCGGGACACCCGCCGTTCGGCATTGGTGTAGGTCCCCTCCTTCTCGCCCCAGATGGCGGCCGGCAGCACCACCGAGGCCAGCTCGACGGTGGGGTTCTCGAAGCCGTCCTGGACCACGAACAGCTCCAGCTTCCGGAGGGCCGCCTCCAGGCGGGCCCGGTGCGGGAACGAGACCACCGGGTTGGTGGCGATGACCCACAGGCCCTTGATGGAGCCGTCGAGGACCCCGTCGATGATGTCGGGGTAGGCCCGGCCCCGCTCGGTGGGGAGCCGGTCGGCGGGCACGCCCCACAGGGCGGCCAGCTCGGCCCGGGCGGCCGGGTCGTCCCACGCCCGGTAGCCCGGCAGGGAGGCCGTCGACCCGGCCTCCCGGGTGCCCATGGCGTTGCACTGGCCGGTGAGGGAGAAGGGGGCGGCACCGGCCCGGCCCACGTTGCCGGTGACCAGGCACAGCGTGTTCAGCAGGGTCACCGTCTCGGTGCCCTGCACCGAGTGGTTGACACCCATGGTCCAGGCCACGAAGCCCCGCTCGGCCCGCCCGAACGCCAGCGCCGCCTGCCGGACCTGCTCGGCCGGCACGCCGCACTCGCCCGCCACCCGGTCCAGGTCCCACGCCGCCACGTGGGCGGCCAGCTCGTCGAAGCCCTCGGTGTGGGCGGCCACGTAGTCGTGGTCCACCAGGCCCTCGTCGATGATCACCTTCAGCATCCCGTTGAGCAGGGCGATGTCGCTGCGGGGCCGCACGGCCAGGTGGAGGTCGGCCACCATGGCCGTCTTGGTGACGCGGGGGTCGACGACGATGACCGTGGCGCCCCTGTTCTCCATCACCCGCGGCGCCAGCAGCGGGTGGTTGTCGGCCACGTTGGCGCCTACCAGCAGGATGCAGTCGGCCTGCTCCATGTCCTCGTAGGCACCGGGCGGGCCGTCGCTGCCGAAGCTGCGCTTGTAGCCCGACACCGCGCTGGCCATGCACAACGTCGTGTTGCCGTCGTAGTGGCGCAGCCCGAGGCCGGCCCGGCACAGCTTGCCCAGGGCGTAGAACTCCTCGGTCACCAGCTGGCCGGTGCTGATGACGGCCACCGACTCCGGCCCGTGCTCGGCCAGGATGCGGCGGATCCC
>JBOGHQ010000373.1:0-6638 GCA_050744785.1 Acidimicrobiales bacterium
CAGTAGTACTGCTCGCGCTGCGTGTCCCACGTCCAGTTCGACTTCTCCGTGTCGACGAAGATGATGCGGGCCTCGGACCACCGGTGGTCGTCGTCGCTCCACACGTACCAGTCGGCCTTCGGATTCGTCTGGTCCTGACGCGACTCTTGGAACCACGGATGCTGGTCGCTGGTGTGGTTGACGACGAAGTCGGCGATGATCCGGATGCCGCGCCGGTGGGACTCCTCCACCAGCCCCACGGCGTCGGCCAGGTCGCCGTACTCCGGGAGGATGGTGAAGAAGTCGGAGATGTCATAACCGCCGTCCCGCAGCGGCGACTGGTAGAACGGCAGCAGCCAGAGACAGTCCACGCCCAGCCACTCGAGGTAGTCCAGCTTCTCGGTGAGGCCCTTCAGGTCGCCGGTGCCGTCGTGGTTGGCGTCGTAGAAGCCCCGGACGAGGACCTCGTAGAAGACGGACCGCTGGAACCAGAGAGGGTCGGCGGTGCTCTCGGCCGTGCTCAACGGGCCGCCCGGAGGTGCAGCACATGCCCGGCCTGGTGGGGGTCGAGGCGAACGTAGGGCCGGTTCCCCCACCAGGTGAAGGATTGGAAGGTGAGCTCGTCGAAGGCCTCGTAGGGCTGGTCCCACGGCAGGCCGAGCAGGGCCAGGTCGAGGTCGAGGGTGGCCTCCACGGTGCCGTGGGGGTCGAGGCTCACCACGACGAGGACGACGTCGGAGCGGTCGTCGGTGTGCTTTGTGTAGGCGATGACGTTGGGGTTGTCGGCGCCCTGGAAGGTGATGTTGCGCAGCCGCTGGAGGGCAGGGTGGCGGCGGCGGGTGCCGTTGAGGAGGGCGATGAAGGGGGCCAGGGAGCGGGGCTCGTCCCAGTCCCGCTGCTTCAGCTCGTACTTCTCGGAGTGCAGGTACTCCTCGTTGGAGGGCGAGGCGGGCTGGTTCTCGCACAGCTCGAAGCCGCTGTAGATGCCGTAGGACGGCGTCATGGTGGCGGCCAGGACGAGGCGCTGCCGGAAGGCCGACGGCGGGCCGTCGCGCAACGGGCCGCTCAGGATGTCGGGCGTGTTGGGCCAGAAGTTGGGCCGCATGTAGTCGGCCTTGGGGCCGTGGGCCAGCTCGTCGAGGTACTCCTCGAGCTCGGTCCGGCCCGTGCGCCAGGTGAAGTAGGTATAGCTCTGGGTGAACCCCACCTCGGCCAGCTTGGCCATCATCTTGGGCCGGGTGAATGCCTCGGCCAGGAACAGCACGTCGGGGTGCTCGGCCTGGACGGCGGGGATCAGCCACTCCCAGAACGCCACCGGCTTGGTGTGGGGGTTGTCGACCCGGAAGACCCGGACGCCGTGGCCGATCCAGTGGTCCAGGATCTCCTTGCACGCCTCCCAAAGGGCCTGCCGCTGGGCGTCGTCGCCGGGCCAGAAGTTGATCGGGTAGATGTCCTGGTACTTCTTCGGGGGGTTCTCGGCGTAGGCGATGGTGCCGTCGGGGCGGTGGTGGAACCACTCGGGGTGCTCCTCGACCCAGGGGTGGTCGGGCGAGCACTGGAGGGCGTAGTCGAGGGCGATCTCCATCCCGTGCTCCTGGGTGGCCCGCACCAGGGCGTCGAAGTCCTCCGCGGTGCCGAGGTCGGGATGGATGGCGGTGTGGCCGCCCTCGGGGCCGCCGATGGCCCAGGGGCTGCCCACGTCGTCAGGGCCGGCCTCGGCGACGTTGTTGGGCCCCTTGCGGAAGGTGTGCCCGATGGGGTGGAGGGGGGCCAGGTAGACGATGTCGAAGCCCATCTCGGCGACGGCCGGAAGCCGGGCGATGGTGCCCCCGAACCCGCCCTCCGACCGGGGGAACAGCTCGTACCACGCCCCCACCAGGGCCCGCTCCCGGTCCACCCAGAGGGGGACCGGGTCGGCCGTGGTGAGGTCGGTGGCGGCGGCCGAGCCGCTCACCAGCTCGGTGGCGTCGGCGGACAGCGCCGGCGAGAGCCGCTGGGGGGGGGCCAGCCCGTCGTCGCGCAGGGCCTGGACGACGTGGTCGAAAAGGCCGCGGTCCTCCTCGGGGGCCAGCTCGGCGCGGGCCTCGAAGAGCCGGGCCCCCTCCTCCAGCTCCACCGCGATCTCCTGGCCGGCGGCCAGCTTGGTGGTGACCTTGTGGCGCCAGGTGGCATGGCGGTCCGTCCAGGCCTCGACCACCAGCTCGTGCCGCCCGAGGGTGGTGGGTTCCACCACCGCCTCCCAGCGGTCGTTGACGATCTCCCGCATCGGGGCGGCCGCCCACTTCTCCGTTCCCTCCGGCCGCCAGCGCACCTGGGCGGCCAGCAGGTCGTGGCCGTCCTTGTAGACGTCGGCCGAGACGCGCACGGCTTCGCCCACCACTGCCTTGGCGGGATAGCCACGAGGGGTGCTGGGCCGGACGTCGTCGATCACGATGCGGCCGACAGTCATCTCCCTACTGCCTACCACCGAGCTGTGGGGGAGGAAACCCCCGGGGTGCCCCGGGTTCGGAGCGGAAACGCCGGGTTGGGTAGCGTCGTGGAATGAAGGCGCTGCGCAGCTTCACGGTGAGGGCCAGCCTGCCCCCCGCCCTGGCCCCGCTCCACGAGCTGGCCATGAACCTGCAGTGGTCGTGGGACGGCCACACCCGGAACCTGTTCCGATGGATCGACCCCGCCAGCTGGGAGATCACCGGTCATGACCCCGTCCGCCTGCTCGGGATGGTGGGGCGGGAGCGGCTCGAGGCGCTCACCAAGGACCGGGCCTTCATGTCCTTCCTCACCGAGGTCCACGGCGACCTGCGCACCCACCTCGAGGCGCCGCTGTGGTTCCAGGACCGCAGCGCCGGCCCGCTGCGGTCGGTGGCCTACTTCTCGCCCGAGTTCGGCATCGCCGAAGCGCTGCCCCAGTACTCGGGCGGCCTCGGCGTCCTGGCCGGCGACCACCTCAAGGCGGCCAGCGGCCTCGGGGCCCCCCTGGTGGGCGTGGGCCTGTTCTACCGGCAGGGCTACTTCCGCCAGGCCCTGAACGCCGACGGGTGGCAGCAGGAGCGCTACCCCAGCCTCGACCCCCACGCCATGGCGGTCACGCTGGTGGAAGAGGCAAAGGTGAGCGTCGACCTGACCGGCACCGAGCTGGTGGCCCAGATCTGGCGGGCCGACGTGGGACGGGTGCGGCTCTACCTGCTCGACGCCGACGTGGACGAGAACGACGCCGAGGGGCGGGCCGTCACGGACCGGCTCTACGGGGGCGGCACCGAGCACCGGCTGCGCCAGGAGATCCTGCTCGGCATCGGTGGGGTGCGGGCCCTCGACGCCGTGGGCGAGACCACCCAGGTCTTCCACACCAACGAGGGCCACGCCGGCTTCCTCGGGCTGGAACGCATCCGCCGCCTCGTCACCACCGAGAAGCTGACCTTCGCCGAGGCGGTGGAGGCGGTGCGGGCGGCCACCATCTTCACCACCCACACGCCGGTGCCGGCCGGGATCGACCGCTTCCCGCGCGAGATGATGGAGCGCTACTTCAAGGGATGGGCGGCCGACTGCGGCGTGGCCTTCGACGACCTCATGGCCCTGGGGCACTTCCCGGAGGAGCCGGTCGACACGCCGTTCAACATGGCCGTCATGGGGCTGCGCCTGGCCGCCATGTCGAACGGCGTGTCGAAGCTGCACGGCAGGGTGAGCCGCACCATGTTCGCCAGCCTGTGGCCCGACGTCCCGCCCGAGGAGGCGCCCATCGGGTCGGTCACCAACGGCGTCCACGCCCGCACCTGGGTCTCCGACGACATGGACGACCTGTTCTCCCGGCACATGGTGCCAGCGTGGGACGAGGCGGACGAGTCCATGTGGACCCGCATCGGCAGCGCACGGGACGACGAGATCTGGCGGGTGCGGGAGCAGAACCGGGAGCGGCTGGTCGCCTTCGTGCGCCAGCGGCTCAAGTCGGCCGCCCTGGCGCGGGGCGTGAGCGAGTCGGACGTGGCCTGGTGCGAGGAGGTCCTGGACCCGCGCATCCTCACCATCGGCTTCGCCCGCCGCTTCGCCGCCTACAAGCGGGCCACGCTCCTGCTCTCCCAGCCGGACCGGCTGAAGGCCCTGCTGCTGTCGCCCGACCACCCTGTGCAGATCGTCTTCGCGGGCAAGGCCCACCCGGCCGACGACGTCGGCAAGGAGATGATCCGCCAGATCGTGCAGTTCTCCCGGGACCCGGCCGTCCGCCACCGCATCGCCTTCGTCGAGGACTACGACATCGCGGTCGCCCGGAGCCTCCTCCAGGGCTCCGACGTGTGGCTCAACGTGCCCCGGCGGCCCCTCGAGGCGTGCGGCACCAGCGGGGAGAAGGCGGCCCTCAACGGCGCCCTCAACTGCTCCATCCTCGACGGCTGGTGGGACGAGATGTTCGACGGCGAGAACGGCTGGGCCGTCTCGTCGGCCGAGACCATCGAGGACCTGGCCCGGCGGGACATGGTGGAGGCCAACAGCCTGTTCGAGATCCTCGAGCGCCAAGTGGTCCCGCTCTTCTACCAGCGGATGGAGGGCTTCGTGCCCCGCCGGTGGGTGCGGCGCATCAAGTCCTCGCTCCAGTCGCTCGGGCCCCGGGTGACGGCCAGCCGCATGGTGCGGGACTACGTGGAGCAGCTCTACGAGCCCACCGCGGCCCGGGCCGACGCCGTCGCCGCCGACCGCTTCGCCGGGGCCCGCTCCCTGGCGGCGTGGAAGCAGCGGGTCCAGGCCCAATGGGACGAGGTGCGCATCGAGGGCGTCGAGAGCGACGCCGGCGTGGCCGACCTGGGCACCGAACGGCGGGTGGAGGCGGCCGTGTCGCTCGGCAGCCTCACCACCGACGACGTGGCCGTGCAGCTGGCCTACGGCCCGGTCGGCCCCAACGACGAGATCGTGACCCCCCACCTGGTGGCCATGGACCTCGACGGCCGTGACGGCGACTCCAGCCGCTACCGCTACGAAGCCCATTTCACCCTCGAGCAGGCCGGGCGGTACGGCTACACCGTGCGGGTCGTCCCCTCCCACCCCGACCTGGCCACGCCGGTCGAGCTGGGGTGCGTGGCCTGGGCCTGAGCGGCCCCGCGCCGCCGGCCAACTGGTCCCGATATCGGGCCCGTTTCGGCCTCGTTTTCGGGACCAGAAGGACGGCGGCGGTACGATCGGAGCGCCCACATCTGCCCCGGAGGTCGCCATGTCGCTCACCAGGTCCAGGCTCCGGCAGCTCCACGACGACCGTGTCGAGCGTGTGCGCCTCGCCGACGGCGGTGGGCGCCAGCCCGTCGGCCGCTGGCTCACCGAGGACCGGGCCCTGCCCGCCGGCTCGGCCCGGCGACTGGGCCTGGCCTGGATCGTCGTGTTCGCGGTGGCGGTGGCGGTCGAGCCGGCGCCGGCCTCCGACGCGTCCGAGCCGCTGTGGGCCTCGTTCCTCTTCCTCGCCCTCATGGGCGCCCTCGGCACCATGGCGGCCGGGCTGGCCCGCGGCTGGCGCCTCGGCCTGATGGCCTCGGTGGCCGCAGGCGGCCTGGCCCTCGTCGGCACCGTGATGTGCCCGGTGTCGGGGCACCACACCGGCGTGGGCGCCTGGTGGGGCGTGCAGATGGTGGGCTTCACCGGCCTCGTGGCGGCCAGCCTGGTGGGCCTGCGCCACACCCGCCCCGCCGCCGGGTGACCCCACTCCCGCGTAAATAAGGTCCGGAGACCGGACCTTATTTACTCGGGAGTCGGTGGGTCGACGGCGAGGAGGGCCTGGGCCGCCGTCCACGGGTCGGTGGTGCGCTCGGCCAGGTCGGCCAGCAGGCGGTCGTAGCGGGGGCCGGCGCAGCGCCGCGCCGCCTCGGCGGCCAGATGGTGCAGGACGATAGACCGCACCTCCTCCTCCACCCGCTGGGCCCGCCGCCGCGCCAGGAGGCCGCTGCCCTCCAGGAAGGCCCGGTGGGCCGCCACCGCCTCCCACACCTCGGCCACGCCCTCGGACCGGGCCGCCACCGCGGTCAGCACCGGCGGCCGCCAGGGCCCGGGGTCGAGGTTCATGTCCAGCATGGTCTCCAGGTCCCGGGCGGCCTCGGCCGCGCCGGGGCGGTCGGCCTTGTTGACCACCAGGACGTCGGCCACCTCGAGCAGGCCGGCCTTGTTGGCCTGGACGGCGTCGCCCCACCCCGGGTTGACGACCACCACAGTGGTGTCGGCCTCGCCGGCCACCTCCACCTCCACCTGGCCCACGCCCACCGTCTCCACCAGCACCAGCGGGAACCGGCAGGCGTCCAGGACACGGATGGCCTCCGGGGTCGCAAGGGCGAGCCCGCCCACGTGGCCCCGGCTGGCCATGGAGCGGATGAACACGCCGGGGTCCTGGGCGTGGCCCTGCATGCGCACCCGGTCGCCCAGGATGGCCCCGCCCGAGAAGGGCGACGACGGGTCGACGGCCAGCACGGCCACCACGGTGCCCGAGGCGCGGACATGGCCCACGAGCCGGTCGGTGAGGGTGGACTTGCCGGCGCCGGGAGCACCGGTGAGGCCGACGGTGTAGGCCGCGCCGCCGAGGGGGTAGGTGCGCCGGCCGATCTCACGGGCCGTGTCGCCGCCCCGCTCCACCAGCGAGATGAGCCGGGCCAGGGCGCCGCGGTCGCCGTCGGCGGCCGCGCCCAACAGCTGCTCCGGGT
>JBOGHQ010000374.1:0-4600 GCA_050744785.1 Acidimicrobiales bacterium
TTTGCGCCCGCTACCCCCGGGCCGAGGCCCTGGACGCCTGCCAGCGGCTCATGCGGCGGGGGGTGCGGCGCATGACGGCGCTGCTCGACGAGCTGGAGGCGGCCACCATGGACGCGGGCGACGAGGAGCTGTTCAACCTCAACACCGAGGCCGACCTGGCGTGGGCCCGACAGCGCACGCCAACCCCCTAGCGCCTGACCTCACTCGTTCGCTTCGCTCTCGTCGAGCAGCAGGCCCATCACCACCGCGTCCCACAGCTCGCCGTTGCGGCGGCGGTAGTGGCGGCGCAGCCGGCCCTCCTCCACGAAGCCGAGCTTGCGGTAGAGGCCGATGGCGGCCTGGTTGTGGGGCCACACCTGGAGGGCCACCTTGTGGGCCCCCGCCTGCCGGGCCCAGTCCAGGGCGGTGAGCACCAGCGCGGTGCCGACGCCGCGCCCCCTCCAGCCGGCCGCCACGAGCATGCCCAGGTCGGCCACGCCGTAGGGCCGCAGGCTCACGCCGACCTGCCCACCAGCCCGCCGTCCACCTCGGCCACGAAGAAGCCGTCCTCGGCACTGGTCACCATGGCCCGGAACCGGTCCTCCCGCTCGGCCCGGTCCACCGCTTCGGCCCCGATCCAGCGGCCCTCGGCCGCCACCGCGGCATACTGCTCGGTGATGGCGGGCACGTCGCCCAGCCGGGCCCGCCGCACCCGGACGGCGGACGGGTCGGTGACGGCCACGGCCACCAGCCTGGCACGATGGCTGCTTCCCACAGGAGGTGAGCCGTGGAGGTCGACCGCATCGACGAGGGCCGGGGGCGGGTGCCGGACGAGGCACCCCGCTGGTTCCAGGGCGAGGCCCGGATCCAGCCACTGGCCAGCCCGTTCGCCGGCGCCGAGGGCGGGCCGGCCGTGTTCGCCGTACACTTCCCGGCCGGCGTGCGCACCCGCCCGCACGTCCACGCCGCCGGCCAGCTCCTCCACATCGTGGCGGGGCGGGGCCTGGTGGGCACGGCCGAGGGGCGGCAGGAGGTGTCGCCGGGCGACGTGGTGGCCACCATGCCCGGCGAGTGGCACTGGCACGGCGCCACGCCCGGCTCGGCCATGAGCCACCTCACCGTGCAGGTGGGCGGCGACCACATCGACTGGGACGTGGAGGAGAAGGACTGGGCCGACGGCTACGGGTGAGCCCCCGGCCTAGGCCGGCAGGGCGAGGTCGGGCAGGTCGCTCTCGGCGAACTGGGCCCGGTACAGCTCGGCGTAGCGGCCCCCTTGGGCCAGCAGGGCGGGGTGGGTGCCCCGCTCCACGATGCCCCCGCCCTCGACCACCAAGATGAGGTCGGCGGCCCGCACCGTGGAGAGGCGGTGGGCGATCACCAGGGCGGTGCGCCCCTCCAGGGCCTCGGCCAGAGCCTCCTGGACGGCGGCCTCCGACCCCGAGTCGAGGTGGGCGGTGGCCTCGTCGAGGATCACCACCCGCGGCCGGGCCAGCAGGAGGCGGGCGATGGTGAGCCGCTGGCGCTCGCCCCCCGAGAGCCGGTAGCCCCGCTCCCCCACCACGGTGTCGAGCCCGTCGGGCAGGGCGTGGACCAGCTCGCCGAGCCGGGCCCGGCTCAGGGCGTCCCACAGCTCCCTCTCGCCGGCGCCGGGACGGGCGTAGAGGAGGTTGGCCCGGATGGTGTCGTGGAACAGGTGGCCGTCCTGGGTCACCATGCCGACCGCAGAGCGCAGGGTGTCGAAGGTGAGGTCCCGCACGTCGACGCCGCCCAGCCGGACCGCCCCGCCGTCCACGTCGTAGAGGCGGGGGACCAGCGACGCCACGGTGGACTTGCCGGCCCCCGAAGAGCCCACCAGGGCGACGGTGGCGCCGGCCGGCACCTCGAAGGTCACGTCGTGGAGGACCTGCCCGCCCGGCAGGGCGTCGAGGCGGGCCACGTCCTCCAGGGAGGCGATGGAGAAGCGATCGGCGGCCGGGTAGGCGAAGTGCACGTGCTCGAACCGGATCGACACCGGCCCGTCGGGCAGGTCCACCGCACCGGGCTTCTCCTGGATCAGGGGCGGGATGTCGAGCACCTCGAAGACCCGCTCGAAGCTGACCAGGGCGGTCACCACGTCGAGGCGGGCCGTGGCCAGGGCGGTGAGGGGCGAGTAGAGGCGGGTCAGGAGCAGGGCCAGGGTGACGACGGTGCCCGGCTCGAGGTCGCCGCGCAGGGCCAGCCAGCCGCCCAGCCCGTAGATGAGGGCTTGGGCCAGCCCCGAGACCAGGATGAGGGCCCGCAGGAAGGCCTCGGTGGCCATGGCCGAGCGCACCCCGATGTCGCGCACCCGGCCGGCCCGGTGGCCGAACTCGTCCGACTCGTCGGCGGGTCGCCCGAACAGCTTCACCAGCACCGCGCCGGCGGCCGAGAAGCGCTCCGTCATCTGTGAGGTCATGGCCGCGTTGTGGTCGGCCGCCTCCCGCTCCAGCCGGCCCACCCTGGCCCCGACCCGGCGGGCGGGCACGACGAAGATCGGGAGGAGCACCAGGGCCAGGAGGGTGACCTGCCAGGACAGGCGCAGCATCACCACCACGGTGAGGACCAGTGCGATGAGGTTGGTCAGCACGCCCGAGAGGGCAGAGGTGAAGGCCCGCTGGGCGCCGATGACGTCGTTGTTGAGCCGGCTGACCAGGGCGCCGGTCCGGGTGCGGGTGAAGAACGCCACCGGCATGGCCTGGACGTGGTCGAACACGGCCCGGCGCAGGTCGTAGATGAGGCCTTCTCCGATCCGGGCCGACTGGAGCCGGCCGAACATCCCCACCGCGGCGTCGGCCACCGCGGCCAGCGCGATCACGGCGGCCAGGGCCACCACCGTCCCCGCCCGGCGCCCGTCCACCACGGCGTCCACGGCCCGGCCGGCCAGGACCGGCGTGGCCACGCCGATCACTGCGCCAGCCGTGCTGAGCCCGAGGAACCAGGCCAGCGCCCGCCCGTGGGGGCGGGCGAACCCCGCCACCCGGTGCAGCGTGGCCCGGCTCACGCCCCGCCGGTCCTCACCCTCTTGCATCGCGCTCTGCAGCGCCATCCACACGCTCACGTCCATGACGGGGATGGTAGGAGTTGAAGTGAACTTGAGGTCAAGGTCCGGCCCCGAGATTCTTCCGGACCGCCCCGGGCGGCCCGCATGAGTGCGATGCTTTTCGGCAGTGGCGAAGAGGACTCGGCGCTAGTGGACAAGGCACCGGCCCCCCGGCGGCCGGATCCCCCGCCCGGGCGCCCGTTCCTTCCGCCCCCGGACATCTTCGTTTTGCCGCCCAGCGCCAGCCGGCCCCTGTCCCGCAGCGCCCGGGAGCGCCGCCTGGAGCGCTCCGACCGCTACGACCGGCGAGCCGTCCTCCGGGGCTACGAGGCCTTGACCCCCACCGGCACGGTGCGGCTCACCTTCGAGGTGGTGGACGAGCACCCGTTCAACCACCGGCCCGGCTACTTCGTGGGCATCCGCACCGATGTGGAGGAGCTGGGCCCGCAGCGCAGCCCCTACTGCATCTTCTCGCCCCCCGACGGCAGCCGGACCTTCGAGCTCCTGGTCCGGCTGGTACCGGAAGGGCCGGTGTCCTGCTACCTGGCGGCCATGGAGCTGGGCGACGAGATCACCTTCCGAGGTCCCAGCGGCCGCTCCATGATCCCAAAGGAAGACGGCACCGAGCTGGTCATGCTGGCCACCGGCGTGGGGGTCGGCCCCCTCCTCGCGCTGTCCCACCATCTGCTGTCGGAGGGGTTCGACCGGCCCATCACCCTGTTCTGGGGCCTGCGCCTGGTGGAGGACATCTGCCTCCAGGACCAGCTGGAGGCCCTGTCCCAGCACCCCAACTTCGGCTACCACATCTCGCTGTCCCAGGCGCCGGATGGGTGGACCGGGTTGCGGGGCCGGGTCACCGAGACGGTGCCGCCCCGGCTGGCCACCCTGTCGGGCAAGCACTTCTACCTGGTGGGCAACGGGGCCATGATCGAGGAGATGTACGCCGCCCTGTCGGATATGGGCGTCGACGAGCTGCTCATCCACACCGAGACCTACTTCAACGTGAAGTACCGGCCCACCGAGGAGGCGGTGGCCGAGATCCGGAGGCGGTTCGTGGCCACCGACCTCTTCACGCCCTACGCCCACCAGGAGGCGGGGCTGTTCATGCCCGAGCGCCCGGTGCGGCCGCGCTCCCGCCGCCGCCGGTAGAAAGGCCCGACCGGCGAATCGGCGGGCGAGGCCCGCCTTGATTCGTCGGAACAGAAGGACCGAGCCGGCGCCACGCCGTCCGTCGGGCCGAAGGCCCGACTGTCAGTCCGTGACGGTGATGACGAAGGTGCGGGTCTCGGCCGGCGTGGGGTCCCACGGGGTGGCGTAGAAGTAGGCGGCCTCGTGGCGGCCGGCCGTCATGGCCTCCAGCCGCACCACGTGGCGCGGCGGCGGGTCGGGGGCAAAGCCCTCCGAGACGACCCGGAGGGAGGCCGGCAGGGTGCCGCGCCACATGTGGGCCGGCTTGGGCGTGGTGGGCAGCACCAGCTCGAACGTCTCTCCCCGCCGGGCCGCCACCGCCTCGGGCGGATGGGCCACCGGGCCGGCCGGCGGGGCGGGCGGCGAGGGCGGGGC
>JBOGHQ010000375.1:0-6034 GCA_050744785.1 Acidimicrobiales bacterium
CCCTGCTGCGGGACGCCGGCACCCGCCGGCGCATGGGCCAACGGGCCGCCGTGGTGTGCCGGGAGCGCTTCGACGTGGGCGCCCAGGTCGAGCGCTATCTCGAGATCTACCGTGCCGTGGCCGCTCCGGCCGGCAGCTCCGCCCCTCGCCCGTAGCGGCACCCGGCCGCCAGGCGCGATGCTGGGGCGCGTGGGATCAGTCGCTCTGATGGACCTGGCGAGGCGGCGGTTCCTGGAGCTGCCCTACGGCGTGCAGCAATGGGTCCTGCGGGCGCTCGGGAGGCGGGCGCCGTGGGACCCCGGCTTCGACTTCCGGGCTCCTGCGGTGCCGGACGGCCTGCAGGCCGGCCCGCCGGACTTCGTCGGGATCGGGGTGCAGAAGGCGGGGACGACGTGGTGGGCGTCCCTGATCGACGCCCACCCGGGCGTGTACGCCCATCCCTGCTTCCACAAGGAGCTCCACTACTTCGACCGCTTTTGGGCGGAGCCGTTCACGGAGGACCACGTGCCCGGCTACCACGCCTGGTTCCCGAGGCCGCCCGGGAAGCGTACGGGCTGCTGGACGCCCGACTACCTGCACCAGCACTGGGTGGCCCCCCTCCTCCACGCGGCCGCCCCCGAGGCCAGGCTCCTCGTGCTGGTGCGGGACCCGGTGGAGCGCTACGTGTCCGGCGTCACCCACGACGTGTCGCGGGGCGACCGCCGTCCGGCCGTGGCGGCCGTGGCCTTCGGGCGGGGGTTCTGCACCGCCGCCCTTGAGCGCTACGAGCGGTACTTCGGCCGGGACCGCCTGCTCGTCCTGCAGTACGAGGCCTGCCGGGAGGCGCCCGAGTCGGCGCTGGCGGAGACGTTCGCCTTCCTGGGCCTCGAGCCGTGGAGTCCGCCGTCGGTCGCCGAGCCGGTCAACCCGACGAGGGTCGCCAAGGTGACGTTGGGCGACAGCGAGCGGCGGGAGCTGGTCGCCCGCTACCGGGACGAGGTGCTGGCCCTGGGCGAGCGCTACCCGTCGGTCGACCTGAAGCGCTGGCCCAACTTCCGCGACGTGGCATGACCTTTCCGCGTCCGCGCTCTTCGCCCCGGTGTGGTCGCCCGCCAGCGCTGCGTGCGCGAGCAACCCCAGAGGGCGGTACCTTCTTGGTCGTGGGCCGGCGGGGGGCGACCGGGTGGCAGCACGCGAGCACGTGAGCGGCTCGTCGCGCCCGGAGGCCCCACCGGATGACGCCGGGAGGGCGAGCTGGGGCCCGGACGGGCCCCGACGGTGGGGTGGCCCGGGGCCGAGCCCCGCGTGTGGTCGTCGTCGCGTCCGCGCCCAAGGGGCTGGCCGAGGCCATCGTGCCGGTCCTCGTGGTCGGCGCCGCCGTGGCCCCCAGCGCGGGGAGCACCGTGGCCAGGCGGGTGCGGGTGCCTGAATACCCCAGGTTGCGCCGGCGCGGTACCGGAGGCGGTCCAGCTTTCCGGACCACGGCCGTGAGCGCCGGGGGGCGGCGGTGCTGAACAACGCCCTCGCGGTCGCCAAGCCGGGGCTGGTGGCCGCCGTGCTCGTCGCCCTCACAATGCCGCTCATCCGCTCGGTCGAGCGGCGGCCCGGCAACGCCGGCGTGGCCCGGGTCATGCGCTGGGGCCTGGCCCTGAAGATGGTCGCCGTGCCCGTGTACCTGCAGGTGGTGGCCACCTTCTACGATGGCGTGGCCGACTACAACCGCTACCACGGCATCGGGTCCAGGGTGGCGCCGTCGTTGCGCGCCGGGGACCTCAGCCTTGAGGTCGGCGAGGTCGTCGGCGAGGGTTTCGTCGGCATCGTCACCGGCGTGTTCTACGCGCTTCTCGGCGTGTCCCGTCCGGCCGCCTTCGTCTTCTTCTCGTGGCTGGCCTTCCTGGGGATGTTCTTCTTCTTCCGCGCCTTCGAGACCGCCCTTCCCGGCGCCGACCGCCCCCGGTACGCCAAGCTGCTCTTCTTCTTCCCCACCATGGTCTTCTGGTCGTCGGCGCTCGGGAAGGACGCCATCATGGTGTTCGCCCTCGGCGTGGGCAGCTTCGGCGCCGCCCGCCTCCTGCGCCAGGAGCGGGGAGGCGCGGCGGTGCTGGGGGCCGGCGCCGTCGTGGCGCTGTTGGTGCGGCCCCACATGAGCCTGCTGCTTCTGTGCGCCGTCGGCCTGGCCATCGCCGTCCGCCGGTCGGCGCCCTCGGCCGCCGTCCCCGGGGTCAAGCTGGTGGTGCTCGCCGCCCTCGGCCTGGGCACCCTGGCCGTGGCCGGCAAGGTGGCGGAGTTCGTCGGCGTCGACTCGTTGAACCCCTCGAGCGTGAGCGAGGTGCTGGACGAGACGGAGGAGAACACGCTGGCCCACAACCAGGGCGAGGGCACGGGCGACCGGTTCGGCTCGAGCGTCGAGCGCAGCGGCTCCCGCGGCCCGCTCCAGTTCCCCCGGCACGCGGTGACGGTGCTGTTCCGCCCGTTCTTCTTCGAGGCCCGCAACGGGCCAGCCATGGTCGCCTCCGCCGAGGGCACGGTGATGCTCGCCCTCGTGGTCCTCGCCCGGCGCCGCCTGGTCGCCCTGCCCCGCCTGCTGCGCCGCCATCCCTACCTGCTGCTGTCGCTGGCCTACGTGATCGTGGCCATCTACCTGTTCTCCAGCTTCAGGAACCTCGGGCTCCTGGCCCGCCAGCGGGTCCAGCTCCTGCCCGCCCTGCTGGTGCTCCTCTGCCCGCCGTCGGCGTCGGCCTCCCCGTCGCCGTCGCCGGCCGTCCCGGGCCCGTCCCGGCGGCAGTTGTGGACCGTGCCCCAGCCCGAGCCCGTGCGGTGGCTGCCCCTGACGTCGCCGGGCCAGCCACGGGGACCGGCGGCGCCGTGAGCCTCGACGACGTCCAGTGGCGCGGGGAGGAGCCCTGCTTCCGGGTCCTCGACACCTACTTCACCCTCCGCTACGACGACCCGCTCCTCGGTCGCTACGTGGAGGCGGTGCTGGCCCGCTTCCGCGTGCCTCCCGACCCGCGGGAGTACCGCAGCCCCCCCACGCCCAACGTCCCCCCCCGCTACTCGCTGCGCACCGTCGAGGCCGACGGACACGGCGGCGGCGAGGCCAGCTACCAGCTCTACTACGGCGACACGCTGATGATCGACACACCCACCACGGGCCGCACCCTCACCCACCTGTTCTGGCACGTGAACGCCGAGGCGGTGCGCCAGACGGGGAGCTTCCTGCTCGTGCACGCCGGGTGCGTCCTCGCCCCGTCGGGCCGGGCGCTGCTCCTGCCGGCCCAGTCCGGCTCCGGGAAGACGACGCTGGTCACCGCCCTGGTGCAGGCCGGCTTCGGGTACCTGTCCGACGAGGCGGCCGTGGTGGACCCGGTGAGCGGCCGGATCCATCCGTTCCCCAAGGCGCTCACCCTCAAGTCGGGGTCGTTCGAGCTCTTCCCCGAGCTGGCCGGGGACCACCTCGGGTCGCTCGTCCCCGGCACCTGGCACGTCGACCCGGGCCGGCTCGGCCCAGCCGACGTGCCCACCGGCGCCTTCCCCGCCGGCTGGGTGGTCGCCATCGGCTACGACCCCACGGTGGACGGGGCCCAGCTCAGCCCCATGCGAGCGGCGGAGGCGGTCGTGGAGGTCGGGATGTCCACCTTGAACCTGCACCGCTACCGGGCTCGGGCGCTGCCGCTGCTGGCCGACCTGGCCCGGCGCACCAGCGCCTACCGGCTCCGCTTCGCCAGCCTGGAGGCGGCGCTGGAGGCCATCACGACCCTCACGGCGAACGACGGCCACGAGGCGGTGACAGCCCCGGCCATGTCACCGGACGTCCGGTTTTCTGCCAACCTGTGAGGGGCATGTACCGAGGAGGGGGAATGGCGGCCGACGACGAGACCTCCGCACGCGCCGACGAGGGCGTGGCGGGTCACCAAGGGGCGAACGGCAACGGGGTCGATCCCCCCGACGCCGGCGAGGCGGACCAGATCGAGGCCGACGACATCGACATGGGGTTCGTGCCGGCCGCCCGCGCCGACGTGGCCGGCGTGGAGATGGACGGTGAGACCGTGCTGCTGGACGAGGTGACGGGCGCCACCCACCTCCTGAACCCCGTCGCCACCGTCATATGGAAGTGCTTCGACGGCACCGGGTCCATCGACGAGCTGGTCACCGACCTGGCCGACGCCTTCGGTGCCCCCCGTGAGATGGTGGCCGAGGACGTGCTGGCGCTGGCCCGTGAGGTCGGCGCCAACGGGCTCCTGGAGGGCGTGGCCATGGCCCGTCCGCAGTTCGCCGCCCCGCCCCGGCCGGCCTCGGTCCCCGAGGGGACCCCGGTGCCCGCCTTCGACTGCGCGGGCGCCGGCGACAGGGTCCGCCTGTCCGATCATCGGGGCAAGGAGGTGCTGCTCGTCCACTGGAGCCCGACCTGCGGCTTCTGCGACCGCATCGTCCCCGACCTGGTGGAAGCGGAGCCGCTGCTGGCCGAGCGGGCCGTGGCCGTCGTGCTCACCAGCATCGGTACTCCCGAGGCCCACGACAAGTACCGTGAGCAGGGGCTGGGCGTTCCCATCGCCCTGCCGAGCGACGACGACGCTTTCGACCTCTTCGCCGGGGTGGGCACCCCGGCCGCCTACCTGCTCGACGAGCACGGGGCGGTCGCTTCGGCCCTGTCGATCGGCGCCATCGAGGTGGCCGACCTGGTCCGGCGGCTGGCCGGACTCCCCGACCTTCACGACGGGCACGACCACGAGCACCACAACGGCGACGGGCACGCCCACGACCACCACTGAGCGACGGCTCCGCGGCGCGAGAGCCCGCCCGCCGTCCCGAAAAGGCCAGAAAAGATACGTTCGACGGGCGATGTGGCTGGTCCCCTCCATTCGTCAGACTCGCTGGGAGACCCCCACGCTGGGAGGTGCGCCCATGGACTCGCAGGAGCCCACCCGACCCCCTTCCTCGTTCCCGGCCGGGACCGATCGGCGAAGGTTCCTTCGCACCGGAGCGGCCGCCGGAGGCCTGGTCTGGGCGGCGCCGGCCGTGCTGAGCGTGGCCAGCGCCACCGCCCAGACGTCGCCTCCGCCCCCGGTTTGCGTCTGCACGGCGGACGCCTTCGGCCTGAGGGTCGTCATCCCCCCCCTCGGTGTGGACCAGACCCTCGGCGTGGACGGCTGCGTGGCGGATGTGGCGCTGGGGGTGGCAGGCACGGCGACGGTGGCGGCCACGGCCGTGTGCGGCACGCAGACGGGCTGCAGGGCCGAGGCCTCGGTGGCCACGCTCGACGTGGTGGTCGGCCCCGTCCTGGTGCCGACGCTGCGGGTCAGGGCCACCGTGCTGACCTCGCAGGCGGCCGCGTCCTGCGACCCGTGTGGCACCACGGGAGACTCGAACATCGCCAGCCTCGTGGTCAACGGCATCGCGGTGAACGTCGACAGCCTCACCTGCAACAACGACATCCTCAACCTCGGGCTGGTCGTCTTCAACGAGCAGACGTGCACCGGCGAGCGCCTCATGGTGAACGCCCTGCACGTCCTGGTGCCCGGTGTCATCGAGGTCATCGTGGCCCATACCGAGGCCGGCGCCACCGACTGCCCCTGCCAGGCCTGCGCGGATTGAACACGTCTTCGCACTGAACAGTTCGTGGTGCGGGAAGGCCCCCGCGTCAGTCTGGCTTTCCCGAGCACGCACCACTCTCATTTGTCGTGGCGGCCAGAGGCCATGGGGCACTCGCTAGCCTCGGCCCGGTGGCCGGACCTCCGAAGGACCTGTTCGCCTCGGCCCTCGACGAGCGCCTGGCCCGCCAGGCCCCCCTGGCAGCCCGGATGCGACCAAGCACCCTCGACGAGGTGGTGGGGCAGGAGCACCTGCTGGCGCCGGGCGCGCCGCTACGGGCCCTCATCGACGCCGACCGCCTCTCGTCGCTGATCCTGTGGGGGCCGCCCGGCACGGGCAAGACCACCCTGGCCCGCCTCATCGCGGGCGCCACCAGCAAGGAGTTCGTGGCCAAGTCGGCCGTCACCGCCGGCGTGAAGGACGTGCGCGACGTCATCGACGACGCTCGCCGCCGGCTGGGGGAACA
>JBOGHQ010000376.1:0-1728 GCA_050744785.1 Acidimicrobiales bacterium
GACCAGGAGGGCGCCCCGGGCGCCGAGGGACACCACCACGGCGCCGGCACCGGCGGCGCGGGTCTCCTCGGCGGCGGCGATGACGTCCTCGACCCGGTCGAGCGCCCGGCCACACAGCTCGGCCAGCTCGAAGAGGTTGGGCTTCACCACCTCGGGCCCGCCGTGCAGGGCGGCAGCCAGCGGCAAGCCGCTGGTGTCGACGGCCACCCGCACGCCGGCCCGGTGCGCCCGCTCCGTGAGGGTGACGTAATAGTCGTCGGGCGCTCCGGGGGGAAGGGAGCCGCACAGCACCAGCCACCCGGCACCGTCCGCGGCCACGACGGCGGCACTGGCCAGAGCGGCCAGCTCGGCGGCGGTGAGCGGCGCGCCCGGGGCGTTGATCTTGGTGACCCGGCCGCCCGGCTCGCTCAGGGTGACGTTGGTGCGCGTCCCGGCCGCGATCGGCACAGCCCGGTGGGGGATGTCGCCGGCGATCAGCAGCCGGGACAGCGCGTGCCCGTCGGGACCGCCCAGGGGCAGGACGGCGAGCGACGGGAGCCCGTTGGCCGTGAGGGCACGGGTGACGTTGACGCCCTTGCCGCCGGCGTCGACGCGGGCGGCGGTGGCACGGTTGACCTCGCCCCGCTCCAGGGCGGTGACCTCGAGGGTGCGGTCCACCGAAGGGCTCGGGGTGACGGTGACGATGAGCTCCGTCACTGGTGGGCCACCACCACGTCCACGCCGGCCATCCGGAGGGGCAGCAGATCGGCGTTCTCGACGCCGGCGTCGGTGACGGCCACGTCGAGGTCGGAGAGGTTGGCGAAGCGCACGAAGTGCTCCTCCCCGAACTTGGTGTGGTCGGCCAGGAGCACCACCCGGTCGGCTGCCCCGACCATGGTGCGCTTCACGGCCGCCTCGGCCGGGTCGGGCGTCGAGCACCCCCGCTCCGAGATCCCGTTGGTGGCCACGAAGGCGACGTCGACCCGGAGGTTGCCGATGGTCTCGACGGCCAGGTCGTCGACGTTGGCCAGGGTCCGGGCCCGCAGCCGGCCGCCCACGACGATAACGGTGATGGTGGGTATGGGGGCCAGGGCCAGGGCGTGGGCGACGGCGTTGGTGACGACGGTCAGCCGGCGATCGGTGGGCACCACCTCCAGCAGGGCACCCGTCGTGGTGCCGGCGTCGAGCAGGACCGTGCCGCCGTCGCCGGGGAACAAGGCAACGGCGGCGGCGGCGATGCGAGCCTTGGCGGCGGCCATGCGCTCGGAGCGCTCGTCGACCGCCGGCTCGACCCGCAGGTGCTCCAGGGCCACCGCCCCGCCGTGGATCCGGCGCAGCTCGCCCCGGGCCTCCAGCTCCACCAGGTCCCGGCGTACGGTCTCGGGCGTGACGTCGTGGGCTGCGGCCAGCCGCCGGACCGACACCCGGCCCCGGCGGCGCAGCTCCTCTGAGATGCGGTCCCGCCGCCCCTCCGCGTCCATGTGGATATTCTGTTGGATCAGAGGTCATAAGTCAACACTATCCAACCGAAATCCCACACTCTCGTTTGGAGGGTCCCGTTCTGCTCCCGAAGCCGGCGGAACTTGCCCGCTTCCGGGACCGGCTCGGTCGCGTCCCGCGGCGCCATGGCCTGGGAGCGTCCGGTACGGTCGATGACCGGAGCCCCTGTAGCTCAGCTGGAAAGAGCGGCTGCCTTCTAAGCAGCGGGTCGCAGGTTCGAGTCCTGCCGGGGGCGCCACAAAACCCGAG
>JBOGHQ010000377.1:0-4103 GCA_050744785.1 Acidimicrobiales bacterium
AAGCACAATCTCCGGTGCCGAACAAGCCACCAGCCTCATGCTGAGACGCGGGTTCAAAGACACCACAGACGAACGAGGTCCCGGGCCACCCCATCATCGCCGACCGTTGCTACGCCCGCCCGCGACCCGCTCAACACCGATTCACATCACCCCCAGGTGACCCACGGCCATGAATGCTGAGACAAATTGCGGGCGCCGGTCGCCTTGCCATTGCCACGCACCGGAGATCAGAGAAGCACCGTGGCGTCTCGGGCGAAGCTGATCATGGGGTTCGGGATGAGGCCGAAGGCCACGGTGAAGGCCACCGCGGTGGCCACCGCGAGGGCGGCCGCGCCCGGCACGGCCAGCCCACCGCCGGGGACCGCCGCGGCGGCGGCGTCCTCCGGCGGGGCGTACATGAGGACCGTCACCCGGAGGTAGAAGAAGGCGGCGATGACGGCCGAGAGCATCCCGATGAGGGCCAGGGCGTAGGACTGGGCCTCCACCGCGGCGGAGATGACGTAGAACTTGGCGAGGAAGCCGGTGGTGAAGGGGACCCCGGCCTGGGCCAGCAGCAGCACCGTGAAGGCCAGGGCCAGCGCGGGGCGGCGGGCGGCCAGGCCCCGGTAGGCGGAGAGGTCGTGGTTGGTGTCGTCCCGGCCGCCCATCACGGTGACGATGGCGAAGCTGCCGAGGATCATGAAGGTGTAGGCCAGGAGGTAGAACAGGGACCCGGCGATCCCCTCCTCGCTGGCGGCCTGGAGGCCGATCAGCACGTAGCCGGCGTGGCTGATCGACGAGTAGGCCAGCATGCGCTTGACGTCGTTCTGCACCACGGCCAGCACCGAGCCCACCAGCAGGGTGGCCACGGCCAGCGCCCACACCATCGGCCGCCAGTCGACCCGCAGGGTGGAGAAGGTGGAGAAGAACACCCGCAGCAGGCCGGCGAAGCCGGCCGCCTTGGCCGCGGCGGCCATGAACCCGGTGGCCGGCGAGGGGGCGCCCTGGTACACGTCGGGCGTCCAGGTGTGGAACGGCACCAGGGCCACCTTGAAGCCCAACCCCACCAGGAGCAGGGCCGCCCCACCCAGCAGCACGCCGCTGTCCGGGGCCAGGTTGGCGCCCAGGAAGGCCCGGATCTCCTGCAGGTTGGTGGACCCGGTGGCGCCGTAGACGAGGGCGATGCCGTAGAGGAACAGGGCCGAGGAGAAGGCCCCCAGCACGAAGTACTTCATGCCCGCCTCGCGCGACTCCATCCGCCGGACCGAGAAGGCGGCCAGCACGTAGAGGGCGATGGACAGGATCTCCAGCCCGAGGAACAGCACGATGAGGTCGTTGGCCGAGGCCATCACCACGCCGCCGGATGCGGACAGGATCATGAGGACGTAGAACTCGGGCCCCTCCACGCCCTCCCGCTCCAGGTAGGTGGTGGCCAGGAGCGCGCCCAGGATCACGGTGATGCTGACCAGCACCATGAAGAAGACGGTGAACCCGTCCACCACCAGGGCGTTGGCCACGATCTGGCGGGGGCCGTCGTCGCGCACGTCCGACCACAGCCAGACCGAGGCGACCAGGGATGCACCCCCGGTGAGGATGGTGAGGGCGGGCCACAGCCCGCGAGGCCGGCGGCGCACGGTGGAGGCCACCAGGAGGATGAGCATGGCCCCGCCGATGAGGAGCAGCTCGGGCAGCATGGCCGAGTACTCGATGTCCGGCGTGGCGATCCGCTCGGGGAGGGGCTGGGCCTGAGCCAGCAGGGCCGTCACTCCCCCTCCTCCCCGTGGCCGGCGTCGGCGGCGGCGCCGCCCTCGACGGCCCCAGCGCCGGTGGCGGCCACCGCGGGCTGGCGGAAGTCGCTGGCCTCCTCCACCCGGGAGATCAGCGACTCGACCGACGGGTTGATGCGGTCCAGCACCGGCTTGGGGTAGACGCCGAGGAACACGATCATGGCCACCAGGGGCGCCATGGTCGCCTTCTCCCGCCACGTCATGTCGGGGAGGCCCACGTTCTCGCCGGTTGGGGTGCCGTGGAAGACCCGCTGGTAGGCCCACAGCAGGTACAGGGCGGCCAGGATGACCCCGGCCGTGCCCACCACCGCCCACCAGCGGTGGGTGACGAAGGTGCCCATGAGGACGAGGAACTCGCCCACGAAGCCGTTGAGGCCGGGCAGGCCCACCGAGGACAGCATCACCACGGTGAACACGGCGGCCAGGACGGGCATCGACTTCTGCAGCCCGTTGAGCTCGGAGATCTGGCGGGTGTGGCGGCGCTCGTAGATCATGCCGACCAGGAGGAACAGGGCGCCGGTGGAGAGCCCGTGGTTGACCATCTGGAGCACGCCGCCGGACAGGCCCTGGGTGGTGAGGGCGAAGGTGCCCAGCACGATGAACCCGAGGTGGGCCACCGACGAGTAGGCGACCAGCCGTTTCAGGTCGCGCTGCATGGTGGCCACCATGGCGCCGTAGATGATCCCGATGACGGCCAGCGTGAGCAGCAGCGGGGCCAGGTCGACGGCGGCCTGGGGGAACACGGTGACGCCGAAGCGCACCAGCCCGTAGGTGCCCAGCTTCAGCAGGACCCCGGCCAGGATCACCGAGCCGGCGGTGGGTGCCTCGGTGTGGGCGTCCGGCAGCCAGGTGTGCACCGGGAACAGGGGCGTCTTGACGGCGAAGGCGACGGTGAAGGCCAGGAAGATCCAGCGGGCCGTGGTCTCCGCCAGCGCCCCCCGCTCGGCCAGCTCCCGCACGTCGAAGGTGACGGTGGCGTCGCCCTGGGCGCTGATGAACACCAGGGCCAGCATGCCGACGAGCATGAAGGCCGACCCGAAGAGGGTGAAGAGGAAGAACTTGAGGGAGGCGTAGACCCGGTTCTCGTAGCCCCAGCCGCCGATGATGAAGTACATCGGCACCAGGGTGAGCTCGAAGAACAGGAAGAACACGAACAGGTCGAGGGCGAGGAAGGACCCCAGGCAGCCGGTCTCCAGCACCAGCATCCAGGCCATGTAGGCCTTGACGTCCTTCTTCACCTCGGGGCCGGCCAGGGCGATGGGGAACAGCACGCCCGTGAGCAGGACCAGGAACAGCGAGATGCCGTCCACGCCGAGGATCCACGACACGCCGAAGTCCTCGATCCAGCTGTGCTCGGAGAGGAACTGGTAGCCGGCCTCTCCGGCCTCGAACTCCACGGCCAGCACCACCGTGAGCACCCCCGTGGCCAGCGAGCCCAGCAGGGCCACCAGCTTGATGACGTCGGGCCTGCTCTTGGGCAGCACCGCGATGATGGCGGCGGTGGCGGCCGGCACCAGCACGATGGCAGTGAGGATGGGGAAGCCGAGGTCGTTCATGGACAGCTCCCCTCGGGGGCCTGGGGGCGCAGCCCCCAGAAAGCGGCGGGCGGTCCGGCTTTGCCGGTCGGCCGCCTGAGCGCCGGCCGGAGGCCGGCACCACCAACTCGGAGGCGAACCCTTGGTTCGCCGACGAAGCTGAGGATGGGGAAGCCGAGGTCATCGTTCACGCGCTCAACCCCCGGTCCTGACCATGACCCAGCCGAGCAGGAGGGTGGCGCCGAAGGCCACCCCCAGGGCGTAGTTGCGGACGTAGCCGGTCTGCACCTTGCGCAGCACCCCGCCCCCGCCCCGCACCAGCGCACCGAGGCCGTTGACGGCGCCGTCGATGATGCGGGCGTCGACCACGTAGGCGGCGAAGGCGGACAGGGCCCGGCCCGGCGCCTCCACCACGGCCGAGTAGAGCGAGTCGACGCCCCAGGCCCGCTTGAGCACGCCCGGCTGCAAGGCGTCGATGCGGCGGGCCCGCATGAACACCGTGTAGGCGAAGGCGATGCCGGCCGCGGCCGCCAGCACGGCGACGCCGGCCAGCTGCACCTTCATGGCGGTGCTGGCGTCGGAGTGGTGCAGGGCCTCCCCGAACACCGGCTCCAGCCAGTGCTCCAGCTTGAGGTCCAGGAAGGGGATGTTGATGACCCCGCCCACCACGGCCAGCCCGGCCAGCACCACCAGGGGCAGGGCCATGGGCCAGGGCGACTCGTGGGGCTGGCCCGCACCGTGGCCGCCATGGCCCCCGTGGGCGGCCGGCGAGGCGGCGGCGCCGGCTCCCACTGGCTCGGGC
>JBOGHQ010000378.1:0-1599 GCA_050744785.1 Acidimicrobiales bacterium
GGGATGCTCCAGGCCCGGGCGGTGCTGGGCCACGAGGTGGCCGGCGTGGTCGTGGGCGGCGACCCCGACCGGGCCGGCCCGGCCGACGGCAGCCGGGTGGCCGTGCTCCCCGCCCGCCGGTGCGGCGCCTGCCCGGCCTGCGCGAGCGGGCGGGACAACCTGTGCGCCCTCCAGCTCACCACCTCGGTGGGCATGGGCGGGCGGGACGGTGGATGGGCGGAGCTGATGGCCGTGCCGGCCGAGGCCTGCCATCTCCTCCCAACTGGCGTCGACCCCGCCGCCGGCGCACTGGTGGAGCCCTACGCCGTGGCCCTGCACGCCGTCGCCCGCAGCCGGGTCGCGGCGGGCACCGCACCCGCCGTCGCCGTCCTGGGCGCCGGCTCGGTGGGCCTCATGACCGTGGCCGCGCTCCGCCGGGCCGGGGTGGAGGGCATCGCGGTGGCCGAGCCCAGGCCCCGGCGGGCGGCGGCGGCGGCCCGCCTCGGCGCGCAGGTGGTGGAAGCGGCGACCCGCACCAGTGCTGCGCTGGGCCGCCCGCCCGACCTGGTGTTCGACGCCACGGGCGCCCCGACGGCGCCCGGCACGGCGGTGGAGCTGGCCGCCCCGGGCGGCCAAGTGGTGCTCCTCGGCGTCACGGGCCCTGGGGAACAGGTGCCACTGCCGGGCCTGCTGTGGTTGGTGAAGGAGGTGGACGTGGTGCCGTCGATCGCCTACACCACGGCCGAGTTCAGGGCGGCCGTGGCCGCCGTGGCCGACGGCGCCGTGGAGGCCATCGCCGGGCTGGCCGACACCAGGCCCCTCGTCGGGGCCCCCGCCGCCATCCGGGAGCTGGAGAGGGCCGGCGGCCCGGTCAAGGTCCTGCTGGCTCCGGCGCCGTGACCGGCCGCACGGGGGCCCGGTTTGCTCCCTCCATCGGGTGGGCACAAGCGTTGCGAGCTGGGCAGATCTCGCCCCCAACATCTGGGGGAAATCTCCCGGAGGGTGGTGACAACGGGCCAGTCCCCGGTACCCTGGGCGCAAGACCACACAGGGTGACGGGTGGCCCTGTACGGAGCGAGGGCGATGCGGCAGCGAGGGCAGGCGGTGTTGCAGGACCAAGCCACCGACGCCGAGCTCGCCGTTCGCGCCGGGAGCGGCGACCTCGAAGCCTTCGAGGCGCTCTACCGCCGCCACGTGGAGGCGGCTTGGCGCATGGCGCTGGCCATCACCCCCAACCCCGACGACGCCGCCGACGCTGTCAGCGACGCCTTCATCCGGGTCTTCCAGGCCCTACCGGACCGCCTCCAGGCGGCCGACTACTTCCTCCCCTACCTGCTGGCCGCGGTGCGCAACGCCGCCATCGACGTGCTGCGCCGGGGCGGCCGCCAGCGGGCCACCGACCCCCGCGAGCAACACGACTGGTCGGTGCTGGGCAGCGAGCCGGCCGAGGTCATGGTGGCCGGCACCGATGCCGCCCTCGTGGCACGAGCCTTCCGCAGCCTGCCCGAGCGCTGGCGCTCCGTCCTCTGGCTCACCGAGGTGGAAGGCATCCCGGCCCGGGAGGTGGCCGGCCTGCTCGGGGTTTCGGCCAACGGCGTGGCCCAGCTGGCCGTGCGGGCC
>JBOGHQ010000379.1:0-2513 GCA_050744785.1 Acidimicrobiales bacterium
CGCCTGCGGGCCCTGGAGGTGCTGAGCGACGCCGCCGCCGCGTCCGGGGACAACGACCGGGCGGTGGTCGCCGCCGAGGAGGCGGTGGCCCTGGAGCCGCTTCGGGAGTCGGCCCACCTGCGCGCCCTGGCCGCCCACGCCGGCGCCGGCAACCGGGCCGGGGCCCTCCGGGCCTACGAGCGGGCCCGGCGGGTGCTGGCCGAGGAGTTGGGCGTGAGCCCGTCGGCCCCGCTGGAGGAGGCGTACCTGGCCCTGCTGGGCACCGAGCCCGTCCCGGCCGGAGCGTCGGCCCGGGCGATGGCCGTGGGGGTGGCACCTGCTCCGGCAGGGGGGGAGCCCAGGGCCCGGGTCGCCCTGCCCCGGCCGCCGACCACCTTCGTGGGCCGGGACCGGGCAGTGGCCGAGGTGCGCCGGCTGCTCGGTCCCCAGCGCCTGGTGAGCCTGGTGGGAACGGGTGGTGTGGGCAAGACCCGGCTCAGCCTGGAAGTGGCGTCGGAGGAGGCGGCTGCGGGTCGGTCGGTGGCCCTCGTGGAGCTGGGGCCCCTGTCGGATCCCGGTTTGGTGCCCCAGCAGGTGCTGTCCAGCCTGGGCGTGGGCGAGCAGCCCGGCCGCAGCCCCACCGACACCGTCGTCGACCACCTCTGCGCCGGCTCCTCCCTCGTGGTGCTGGACAACTGCGAGCACGTGCTGGAGGCGGCCGCCGCCGTTGCCGACGCCGTCCTGCGCGCCTGCGCCCAGGTCCGGATGCTGGCCACGACCCGGGAGCCGCTACGGGTGCCCGGCGAGACGGCGTGGCGAGTGCCCTCCCTGGCCGTCCCCGCCGAAGGCCGGTCCGCGACCATCGAGGAGGTGGCCGCCTCCCCGGCCGGGCGCCTGTTCCTCGACCGGGCCATGGCCACCCGCCCCGACCTGGTGCTCACCGACGACGACGCCGTTGCCCTGCGCCAGCTGGTCCGGCGCCTGGACGGCATCCCGCTGGCCCTCGAGCTGGCCGCCGGTCGGATGGCCGCCCTGTCGGTGGGGGAGCTGGCCGGCCGCCTCGACGACCGGTTCCGGGTGCTGGCCGGCGGCAGCCGGACGGCGCCCAGCCGCCACCAGACCCTGCGGGCCGCGGTGGACTGGAGCTACGACGCCCTGCCAGCCGAGGAGGCGGCGCTGTTCCGCCAGTTGGCCGTGTTCGCCGGGAGCTTCCCCCTCGACGCCGCCGAGACCGTGTGCGCCAGGCCCGATCACGGCCCGAGCGACCTCGTCGGGCCGCTGTCCGGCCTGGTGGACAAGTCCCTGGTGATGGCCGAGCAGTCCCAGGGGACCACGCGCTACCGGCTGTCCGAGACCATGCGGCGCTACGCCGAGGAGCGGCTGGCCGAGCACCCGGCCGAGGAGGCGGCCCGGCGCGACGCCCACCTGGCCTGGGTGTCGGCCCTGGTGGCCGAGGCCGAGCCAGAGCTGCGGGGGCCCGACCAAGCCCGGTGGCTGCGCGTCCTCGACGCCGACTTGGACGACGTGCGGGCCGCGCTGCGCTGGGGCCGGGAGCGGGGGGACCCGCTCGCCCTGGCCCCGGCCGCCGGCCTCGAGCGCTTCTGGGAGCTGCGGGGGTACTTCAGCGAGGGCCGGCGCTGGCTGGAGGCGCTCCTCGCCGCGGCCGGCCCCCACGCCGAGGTCGCGCCACGGGCCAAGGCGCTGCGGGCGGCCGCCATCCTGGCCCAGCGCCAGGGCGACTACGACCCGGCCCGGGCCCTGCACTCGGACAGCCTGGCCCTGGCCCGGACCGCCGGCGACGAGCGGGGGGTGGCCGCCGCCGTCCACGGCCTCGGCAACCTGGCCGCCCTGCAGGGCGACCTGGCCGCGGCCCGGCAGCTGTACGAGGAGGCCCTGGCCATCGGCCGGCAGCTCGACGACGACCACGTGGTGGCGGCCACCCTCACCAACCTGGGCACCGTCGCCCACAACCAGGCCTCCTTCGACGAGGCTCGCGCCTTCGCCGAGGAGAGCCTGGTGGTGCGGCGCCGGATGGGGGACCGCCACGGGATCGCCATGGTGGTGGGCAACCTGGCCTGGCTGTCGTTCCAGCAGGGCGACCACGGCCGGGCGCGCGCCCTCTACGAGCAGAGCCTGGCCCTCCAGCGGGAGCTGGGCGACCGGCCCGGGATCGCCAGCTCGCTGTGCAACCTGGGCTACCTGGCCCTCACCGAGGGCGACCCGGCCGGGGCCACCACCCTGCTGGAGGAGAGCCTCGAGCTGGCCGGCCAGCTGGGGGACAAGTACTGGACGGCCCTGTCCCTGCTGCGCCTGGCCAAGGTGGCCCGGGCCGAGGGCGAGCTGGAGCGGGCCGCGTCCTTGGACGAGCGGGCCCTCACCCTGGCCAGCGAGCTGGGCGCCAAGCGGGCCTTGGCCGAGTGGCTGGAGGGCTTCGCCCGTACCGCCGTCGCCCAGGGCACCGTGTACCTTGCCGTGGTCCTGCTCGGGGCGGCCGAGGCGGCCCGCGAGGAGCTGGGCGCCCCCCTGCCTCCCGC
>JBOGHQ010000380.1:0-3203 GCA_050744785.1 Acidimicrobiales bacterium
GCCCTGGACGAGCGGGCCAGGGCCCTGGCCGCGCTGCGCACCGACCTGGAGGTGCGGGCCGGTGCACTGGAGGAGCGGCGCTCGTTGCTGGCCGCCCGCCGGGCCGAGGTGCGGTCCCGGCTGGAGCGAAGCGGCGGCACGGCCGAGGAGGCCGAGGCCCGCCGGGCCGAGCTGGAGCGGCGGGCCACCGCGGTGGCCGGTCTGGCCGCGTCCGTGGCCGGCCACCTGGCCCTGGTGGAGGAGAGCCTGGGGCGCCTCCACGAGCACCGCCGCCGGCACCGGGAGGCCCAGCGCCGGGCCGCGGCCCGACTCGACGACCTGCGGTCACAGCGGACCGCCACCGAGCGCCGCCTGGGCGAGGTGTCGGAGCAGGCCCAGCAGGCCGAGCTGGAGGTGGCGGAGGTGGCGGTGCGGCTGGAGGCGGCCGTCGACGGCCTGCGCCGGGAGCTGGGCGTCGACGGCCTGCTGGCCACCGGCACGCCCTGCCCGCCCCTGCCCGAGGGGGTCGCCGCCACCCAGCGGGCCGAGTACCTGGACCGGGAGTTGCGGGCCATGGGGCCGGTCAACCCGCTGGCCCTGGAGGAGCTCAACGAGCTCGAGGAGCGCCAGCGCTTCGTCGAGGACCAGCTGGAGGACGTCCGGGCCAGCCGCCGGGACCTGGCCAAGGTCATCGCCGCCGTCGACGCCGAGGTCAGCGTCACCTTCGCCGCCGCGTATGCCGACGTGGCCGCCGCCTTCAGCGACCTGATCGAGCTGCTCTTCCCGGGCGGCGGCGGCGCCCTCCGGCTCACCGACCCCGGCAACCTGCTGGACACCGGCATCGAGGTCGAGGCCCGCCCGTCCGGCAAGAGCGTGCGCCGGCTGTCGCTGCTCTCCGGCGGGGAGCGGTCGCTGGTGGCCCTGGCCGTCCTCTTCGCCGTCTTCCGCAGCCGGCCGTCGCCCTTCTACCTGCTGGACGAGGTGGAGGCCGCCCTGGACGACGTCAACCTCCACCGCTTCCTCGGCCTCATGGACGAGTTCCGCGCCTCCGCCCAGCTGCTGGTGGTCACCCACCAGAAGCGCACAATGGAGGCGGCCGACTGCCTCTACGGCGTCAGCATGGCCCCGGGCGGCTCCTCCAAGGTGCTGAGCGAGCGGGCCCGCGCCACGGCCTGAGCCCCCCGCCCGCTGTTCTTGGCGCGGAATGTGGCTCCATGGCGCCGGGTTCCGCGGCAGGAAGCCTGAGGTTCCGGGGGCCATAGGCTCGCGCCGATGGAGATCGTTCTGATGCTGCTCGTGCTGGCGGTGATCGGCACCGTGGCCGGCGTGGCCGTCAGCCGCCGCCGGCCCCGCGGCCCCGACCTCGAGCCGCCCCCCACCAAGACGGCCCCCGCCCCCACCCGGCCCAAGGAGGCGCCCCGGCCCACCATCGAGGCCCCGCCCGAGGTGGTGGAGGCCCCACCGGAGCCGGAGGTCGTCGAGGCCCCACCCGAGCCCGAGGTCGTGGAGGCCCCGCCGGAGCCGGAGCCGGTGGTTCCCACCCTCCCACCCCGGCCCCGGTTCCGGGACCGGCTGGGCAAGGCCCGCAGCCTGCTGGCCGGCTACGTGTCGTCGGTCCTGTCCCGCTCCAGCATCGACGCCGAGACGTGGGACGAGCTGGAGGAGGCCCTCATCCGGGCCGACGTGGGCGTGGGCCTCACCTCCGGGCTCCTCGACGACCTCCGCACCCGGGTCAAGGCGGAGGGCATCACCACCCCCGATGCCCTGGTGGAGGCTCTCAAGGAGGACCTGGTGGCCCGGCTCAGCGACGGCGAGCGGGCCCTGCGGCACGGGGAGGGTGGGCCCACGGTGTGGCTGTTCGTGGGCGTGAACGGGGTGGGCAAGACCACCACCATCGGCAAGCTGGGCCTGCGGGAGGCGGCCGCGGGCCGCAAGGTGGTCATGGCCGCCGGCGACACCTTCCGGGCCGCCGCCGCCGAGCAGCTCGCCCTCTGGGCCGACCGGGTGGGCGCCGACCTGGTGCGGGGGGCGGAGGGCGGCGATCCGGGCTCGGTGGTGTTCGACGCCGTGGAGCGGGCCGCGGCCCGCCACGCCGACCTGGTGCTGGCCGACACCGCCGGCCGCCTCCACACCAAGGTCAACCTGATGGAGGAGCTGAAGAAGGTGCGCCGCATCGCGGAGCGGCCGCCGGGCCAGCTGTCCGAGGTCCTGCTGGTCATCGACGCCACCACGGGCCAGAACGGCCTGGTCCAGGCCCGCCAGTTCACCGAGGCGGTAGAGGTTACCGGCGTGGTGCTGACCAAGCTGGACGGCACGGCCAAGGGCGGCATCGCCGTGGCCATCGCCTGCGAGCTGGGGCTGCCCATCAAGCTGGTGGGGCTGGGCGAGCAGGCCGAGGACCTGGTGGAGTTCGAGCCGGGGGAGTTCGTGGAGGCGCTGTTCGCCTGAGGCGACGCCGCGCATCGGGTCCTTCGCCGGTCCTTCGCCGGTTCTGACTAGAGTCGTACATGGACCGGGAACCGGGGGGCACCGCCGAGCGTCCAAGGGTCATGCGCACCCGGGTCGCCTCGCTCGCCGCTGTCCTCGCCTTCGCCCTCGCGGTCGCCACGGTGGCGGTTCTGGCCGGCCGGGGGGACAGCGGTCAGGACCTGATCAAACTGCCGTTCAGTGCGGCAGGCGGGGCCGAGGATGCCGCCGCCGCCTCCGCCGCCACCCGCAGCGCCCTGCTGGCGCCTGGTCTCGGCGGTGGGTTCGAGTACAAGGTGGCCGGCACCCTGCCCGAGTTGGCGTCCACCGCCCCGGCCTACCGGCTGGGAAGCACGGCGTCGGAGGCCGACGTGCGCCGCCTGGCGGAGGCCCTGGGCCTGGACGGCCAGGTCGAGGAGATCGACGGTGCCTGGGTGGTCACCGCGGCCGGCCAGGAGCTGCGGGTCGACGAGGCACCGGGCCTCCCCTGGTACCTGGGGCCGGCGTGCCCGGATGCACCGGAGATCCTCCGCGCTCCTGACGCCCCTCTCGACGCAGCGGCCAGGTTCTGCGCCCAGGGCATGGCGGTGGCCAGCGGCTCGGGCTGGGCGCCCGCCCCCGAGCCGGCCGCCGCGGTGGCGGTGCCCGTGTGCGAGGCCACCCCCACCGGCGAGGTGTGTTCCGCCGAGCCCCCGGTGGTGGCAGTGGCGCCGCCGGCACCCCCGCCGAACCGCACCGTCGGCGGCTGCACGCCCGGT
>JBOGHQ010000381.1:0-2712 GCA_050744785.1 Acidimicrobiales bacterium
GCCCCGCCCGCTCCGCCGCCGCCGCCGCCGCCCGAGCTCCGCCTGCCGGCGCTGGCGCCGGGGACGCCGCAGAGCAGCGGGACGTGGGCCGTCATCATCGGGATCAACGACTATCCCGGCACCCGCAGCGACCTGCGCTCCGCCGTCAACGACGCCAACGACGTGGATCAGGCCCTGGCCGCCATGGGCGTGCCCGACCAGAACCGGCTGGTGATGCGGGACGGCCAGGCCACCGGTGCGGGCATCCGCCAGGCGGTGGAGTGGCTGGTGTCGCGCGCCGGTCCCGACGCCACCGCGGTGTTCTTCTACGGCGGGCACGTCCGCAAGCTGGGCGTGACCACCGAGGCCCTGGTCGCCGCCGACGGCTCCCTGGTCGCCGACCGGGACCTGGGCGAGTGGCTGTCCCACCTCACCGCCCGGCGGTCGTGGGTCGCCATCGCCGGCTGCTACGGCGCCGGGTTCACCGAGCTGCTGGCGCCGGGACGGGTCCTCACCGGCGCCTCCGCCGCCGACGCCCTGGCCTACGAGAGCTCGGAGTTCAACCGCTCCTTCATGGTCCAGTACATGGTGCGGGAAGCCATGATCGAGAACCGGGCTTCGTCGTCGGTGCAGGCGGCCTACGCCTACGCCCTCACCGAGCTGGCCCGGGAGCACCCTGGCCGCCAGCCGGTGCAGATCGACATGCTCCTCGCGCCCCTCGACCTGCGGCCCCTCCTGGCCCCGTCACCACCGGCCGCCACCCCGGTGACGGTTGCCCCCACGCCGCCCACCACGGTGTGCCGGCCCTTCCTGCTGAACCTGTGCCGCTGAGGGTGACGGCGGGCTAGCCCTTCAGGCGACGGCCGGCCACGGCGGGCTCATCCGCCGGTGGGGCGCTGGCGCACACGACCTCCTGGCCGTCCTCGAAGGTGAGCACGGTGCGGTTGTCGGGGTGAGGTCGCACGTGGATCGACAGGAACTGCTCGAGGTCGTCGAACACGCTGATCGACCCGCGCGGCGGCGGGGTCAGCCAGTGGATCACCACCACTCCCGTGGAGAAGTGGACGCCCTCCAGCACGATCCCGGTGCCGGACACGCCGGACACGTCGAAGTCCCGCCGCATCGTGAACCGGCGCATGCCGTCCGGCGCTCGTTCCACCATGGTCCCTCCCCGGGCCCGCCCTCTCGGGGCTGGCCTCCAGCATCCCACGCCTCGCCACCCTGCGTGGTGGCTCGGCGCGGAAACGTGGCGGAGGGAGTGGGATTTGAACCCACGGTGGCTTGCGCCACACACGCTCTCCAGGCGTGCCGATTCGGCCGCTCTCGCATCCCTCCTGGGGGCGGTGCAGGCTATCCTGCTCGATCCGGCCCGTCGTTCGGTGCGGCGGTCGGGCCCTGCGCAACTGCACCCCGTGAACCGAGTCAGGGCCGGAAGGCAGCAGCTCTCAGCGGAAGGCGCGGTGTGCCGCAGACCGCCTGACCGCCGCACCGAACGACGGGCCGCAGGGCGGGCGCCGGCCCGCTGCGCCATCGGTAGTGTTCCGGCGTGGTCGACGACGCGGCGCCGTTCCGGTCCCTGTACCGCCGATTCCGGCCCCAGCGCTTCGAGGAGCTCCGGGGCCAGGACCACGTGGTGCGCGCCCTCACCAACGCGGTGCGGGAGGACCACGTCGCGCACGCCTACCTCTTCAGCGGGCCGCGCGGCACGGGGAAGACCTCGACGGCCCGGATCCTGGCCAAGGCTCTGAACTGCCCGAACCAGGAGGGGGGCGAGCCGTGCGGCAAGTGCGACTCCTGCCTGGCGGTGGAGCAGGGCAACTCGCTGGACGTGCACGAGCTGGACGCGGCGTCCAACAACGGCGTCGATGCCATGCGGGACCTGGTGTCCCGGGCCGCGTTGGCCACGCCGGGGCGGCACAAGGTGTATATCGTCGACGAGGTGCACATGCTCTCCACGTCGGCGTCCAACGCCCTCCTGAAGACCTTGGAGGAGCCGCCCGCCCACGTGGTCTTCGTGCTGGCCACCACCGACCCACAGAAGGTGCTGCCCACCATCCGCAGCCGGGCCCAGCACTTCGAGTTCCGGCTGCTCGGTGGCGACGTGCTGGGCGAGCTGCTGTCGGACGTCAACCAGGCCGCCGGGCTGGGGGTGGCGCCGGAGGCCATCGAGATGGTCGTGCGCCGGGGACGGGGTTCGGCCCGCGACGCGCTCTCGGTGCTGGACCAGGTGGCCGCCGCCGGGGAGGTCGAGGACGAGGCACCCGTCACCGACGAGATGGTGGAGGCCCTGTGCGAGCGGGACGCGGCCCGCGCCCTGGTGGCGGTGGCCCAGGCCAGCGCCGCCGGCCGGGACCCCCGCCGGCTGGCCGCCGACCTGGTGGAGCACCTCCACCAGGCCTTCCTGCTCACCCAGGCACCCGGGCTGGTGGCCCTGCCCGACCAGACCCGGGAGCGGCTGGCCGAGCAGGCCCATCGCATGGGGCCGGCCGCCCTGGTGCGGGCCATCGAAACCCTCGGGGAGGCCCAGGTCGAGATGCGGGAGGCCCTCGATCCACGGATCACCCTCGACACGGCCCTGGTCCGCCTGGCCGGGCCCGAGGCCGACGCCTCGGCGGCCGCCCTGCTGGAGCGGCTGGAGCGGTTGGAGCGCCAGTTGCGCAGCCTGCAGGGGGCCGAGGGTACGGCTCCGGCCGGACCGGCACCGGCCCCGCCCTCCCGTCCGGCGGGCAGCGC
>JBOGHQ010000382.1:0-10553 GCA_050744785.1 Acidimicrobiales bacterium
CCCTCCTTCAGCTTCCCGAAGCCGGCCATGTGCCACTCGGCCCCGGTGTTGGTGGAGGTGATCGTGGCCAGCCCCGCCTTCAGCGAGCCGGTGATCTTGTAGCCGTAGTCCACCATCTCGACGTTCAGCTCATTGGCGCCAGCGCCGCCCGCCCCCTCTTCGGCGGCGCCCGTGGTGTTGGTGGCCGAACCGGTGTCCTCGTCGTCGTCGTCGCTGCAGGCTCCCAGCAGCGCCAGGGCCAGCGCCGCCACCAGGAGAGTGCGCCCAATCCGCCGTGTACGCATTCGTCGCTCCTTGCCTTGTCCGACCCGCCGAGGGCGAACAGTGAAGTGAAGCCTGTTCGGGGCGGTTTCGCAAGTTCCCTGGATGTGAGAACCCGAGAAGGCGTCGGACACAATGGCCTTCGTGAGAACCGCCCGTCGGGTCCTGTGGCCCAGCACCGTCGAGTCGTTGGAGGACTACGTCGCCCGCCGGGGTGGCGCCGGCCTGGAGGTCGCCCGGCGCGCCGATCCGGCGTGGCTGATCAGCGAGCTGGAGGCCTCGGGGCTGCGGGGGCGGGGTGGTGCGGGCTTCCCCACCGGGCACAAGTGGCGGACCATGGTGGAGAACCGCTCCTCGCTGGAGCCCACCACGGTGGTGGTCAACGGGGCCGAGGGCGAGCCGGGCACCTTCAAGGACCGGTCCATCCTGCGCCGCAACCCGTACCACGTCATCGAGGGGGCGATCATCGCCGCCGTGGCCGTGGGCGCCGACCACATCGTGTTCGGCCTCAAGAAGTCCTTCGCCCGGGAGGTGCGCCGGGCCCGGGCCGCCATCGAGGAGGTGGTGGCCGCCGGCTGGGCCGAGGGCATCGCCTTCGAGGTGTTCGAGGGGCCGGACGAGTACCTGTACGGCGAGGAGACCGCGCTCCTCGAGGCCATCGACGGCCGCTACCCCTTTCCCCGGCTGGCGCCACCCTTCCGGCGGGGGGTCGAGCGGGCCGGCCGGCGCCGGTCACGGGTCACCGCCGGCAGCAGCGGGGTGTCCTCCCGGGTGGAGCTGGCCGGTCCCCAGGAGCACCTCATCGCCCCGCCCGCCCTGGTGGACAACGTGGAGACGCTGGCCAACGTGCCCCGGATCATGGCCCGGGGCGCCAACTGGTTCCGGACCCTCGGCACCGAGCAGTCGCCCGGCACCATCGTGTGCACGGTCACCGGGGCGTCCCGCCGCCACGGCGTGGCCGAGGTGATGATGGGCACGTCGCTGCGCAAGGTCATCCAGATGATCGGCGGCGGCGCCCGCCGGGGCCACCGCATCAAGGCCGTCCTGCCCGGCGTGGCCAACGGGATCATCCCCGCGTCGCTGCTCGACACGCCCGTGTCCTATGAGGCCATGGCCGCCATCGGCAGCGGCGTGGGCTCGGGCGGTTTCATCGTCCTCGACGACACGGTCGACATGCCGGCCCTGGCCGCGGGGGTCTCGCGGTTCCTCGGGGTGGAGTCGTGCGGGCAGTGCACCCCGTGCAAGCTGGGGGGGCTGGCCCTGTTCGAGTCGCTCCGCACCGTCAGCCACTCCGACGCCACCGACCACGACCTGGACCAGGTCCGCACCCGGGCCAGCACCGTGGCCGACCGGGCCCGGTGCTACCTGGCCCACCAGCACCAGACCGTCCTCCAGAGCATCCTGCGCCACTACCCGGAGGAGTTCGAGGCCCACGTTGCCGGCCGCACCGGCCCGGTGGAGCCGTACCTCATCGCCGAGCTGATCGACATCGAGGACGGCGTGGCCCAGATCGACGAGCGCTTCGCCGAGAAGCAGCCCGACTGGTCCTTCGACGAGACGTCCACGGGCAAGAACCCTGCCGACCGGCTCGGCCTCAATCGTTTCGGCGAATGGACCTTCCGCCCCTGACCCCCGCCGGGTTGGCTCGCCTCGACGGGCAGGGGGCGAGCGGCCGAAGCAGCCGGCCGAGGAGGGGGGACGCAGTGGCCGGCAAGCTATGAGGCTTGCGTGGCGCTGTTCGGCCGGAGCGTGCGCTTGCCCTTCGTCACGCCCTTCGCCTGGTCCGAGGTCGACGACGACGATCCGCGGGTGGGCGGTGGCACTTCGAGCTGGGCCTGGTGGAGGGCGTGGACGACTTCGTCCTGTGGGTGGAGGCGGAGCGCCGCAAGCCGCTGGACGAGTCCCGACTCCGGCGGCGGGACAGCGCCGCGCCCTGATCCCTGCGACGACAGCGGGTGCGTTAGCGCGGGCGGGGCCCCTTGAGCCGGTAGACCTCCTTGATGGTGCGGCCCATGCGGCGCCCGGCGGCGCGGGTGGCCTGCTCGTCGTGGCGCATGGCGAGGGCGTCCAGCTCCCGGCGCAGCTTGGACCAGCTGGCCAGGCGCCGAGCGTCGAGGGTGCCGCCGTCGATGGCGGCCTGGACGGCGCAGCCCGGCTCGCCTTCGTGGCGGCAGTCTCCGAACCGGCAGCCGGCAGCCAGGGCCTCGACGTCCCCGAACGTGGCCGCCACGCCGGCCTCGGCGTCCCAGAGGGGGAGGCTACGCAAGCCGGGCGTGTCCAGCAGCACGCCGCCGCCCGGAAGGGGCACCAGCTGGCGGGAGGTGGTGGTGTGCCGTCCCCGGGCGTCGCCGCCCCGGACCGGCCCGGTGGCCTGCACGTCCTCACCCAGGAGGTGGTTGACGATGGTGGACTTGCCGGCACCGGACGGCCCCAGCAGCACCAGCGTGCGGCCCGGCCCGGCCCGCCCTCGCAGCTCGTCGAGGCCTTCCCCGGTGACGCTGCTGGTGGCCAGGACGGGCACGACGCCGGCCGCGGCTTCGGCGGCGGCCACCGCCTCGGGCAGGTCGCCAGCCAGGTCGGCCTTGGTGAGCACCACCGTGGGCGAGGCCCCGCTCTCCCACGCCGCGGCCAGCATGCGCTCGATCCGGTTGGGGCTCACCGGCCGGTCCAGGCTGCTCACCACGACCACCACGTCGACGTTGGCGGCCAGGACCTGCTCCGCCGTGACCCGGTCGTCGGGGTCCTTACGGGAGATGGCCGACCACCGGGGCAGGACGGACACCACCGCGGCGCCGGGCTCCGGCGCCACCGCCACCCAGTCGCCCGTCGCGGGCGCCCCGACGAGGCCGGCCCGCCGGGAGAGGGTGCCGTGGACCGACGCCCGGACGGCACCGGCCTCGGTGACCACCACGCACGACCCCCGGTCGGCGCGGGCCACCCGGCCCGGGACGGCGCCGGGCTGCCCGGCGGCAGCGTACAAGGCCGCCACCCGGTCGCCCCAGCCATAGGAGCTGAGCACGTCGCCCATCGTCGGGCCACCGTACCGAGCCGCCGGGGCCGGATCGCCCGAATAACGTCGGGGGCGACGGACGACCAAGGGAGTGAGCCCATGAAGTGCCCCGCGGACGGTGCCACGCTGCTGATGTCCGAACGGCAGGGCGTCGAGATCGACTACTGCCCGGACTGCCGCGGCGTGTGGCTGGACCGCGGTGAGCTGGACAAGCTGCTGAGCGCCGCGGAGCGCGACGACGACGGGGACGACCGGCCCCGCGACAGTGATCGGGACCGGTCCCGCGACGACGATCGCCGCTTCGAGGGCGACCGTCCCCGCAAGAAGAAGCGCTCCTTCCTCAGCGAGATGTTCGAGTTCGGCGGGGATTGAGCAACCCCCACCAACTGGTCCCGGAAAACGCGCTCCTCGTTCGTCCGGCTGGCCGGGCGAAGGCCGCCTACCCGAGTACCCGACCCCGGCAAACGGCGCCGGGTAGTGTCGGCGCGGCCCGACGACGGGGGGAGATCGCCCATGCCCAAGGCCGCTGCCAAGGCCACCGCCAAGGACCCGGGGCCCCGCCCGCCGGAGGTGGCCGCCGAGGTCGCCAAGGTCTCGGCTGCTCTGACCGAGGTGATCCCCGCCAAGGCCCTCGACCGCAACCTGCTCATCGGCACCTGGAACATCCGGGCCTTCGGCGACCTGGCCGACCGCTGGTCGGGAACGGTGAAGGGCGCCACCAAGCGGGACCTGCGGGCGCTGGCCTCCATCACCGAGATCGTCTCCCGGTTCGACGTGGTCGCCATCCAGGAGGTCCGGGGCAACATCCGGGCCCTGCGCCACATGATGAAGGACCTGGGGCCGGACTGGGGCTTCATCCTCACCGACGTCACCCGGGGCAGCGCCGGCAACAACGAGCGGCTGGCCTTCGTGTTCGACCTGCGGCGGGTGCGCCCCTCCGGCCTGGCGTGCGAGCTGGTGCTCTCCGACGAGGACCTCGACCAGAAGGGCGGCGGCGAGTTCGTGCGCCAGTTCGCCCGCACGCCCTACGCGGTCAGCTTCGTGGCCTCGGGCAAGACGTTCATCCTGGTGACCCTGCACGTGCTGTGGGGCAAGGTGCCCGGCGATCGCATCCCCGAGCTGAAGGGCATCGCCCGGTGGGTGGCCGACTGGGCCGAGGAGCTGGAGTCCTGGGGCCAGAACCTCATCGCCCTGGGGGACTTCAACATCGACCGCAAGGGCGACAAGGCCTTCGAGGCCTTCACCTCGACGGGGCTGCGGGCCCCCGACGCCCTGAACGACGTCCCCCGCACCATCTTCGGGAACGCGGACGGCTTCTACGACCAGATCGCCTGGTTCACCGGCGAGCAGGGGCAGCCCAAGCTCTCCTTGGACTTCACGGGCCGGGCCGGCGGCTTCGACTTCGTCCCCCACGTGTTCCCCAACCTCAACGCGCAGCAGCTCAGCTGGCGCCTTTCCGACCACCTCCCCCTGTGGTGCGAGTTCGCCATGGAGCGCCAGGCCCGCGAGCCGGGCGCCTTCCTGCGGGCCCGGGCCGGCGCCACCGGCGGCGGCCCCAACGCCGGCCGGGGCTGACCCCCTTCACTCCCGAGTAAATAAGGTCCGGAATCCGGACCTTATTTACTCGGGAGTGGACAGGGGGCGGTCAGAAGGAGACCAGCTCGCGGGCGGCGGCGGCGATGTCGTCGACCTGGGGCAGGGTGGCCGCCTCCAGGGTGGGCTCGTAGGCGACGTGGGTGTCCTTGGCCGCCACCCGCCGCACGGGGGCGTCGAGGTCGCAGAACAGCTCCGAGCAGATCCACGCCGCCACCTCGGCCCCGAAGCCGCAGGTGATCACGTCCTCGTGGACCACCAGGACCTTGCCGGTGCGCCGGACCGACTCGGCCACCGTCTCCTGGTCCCACGGCACGAGGGTGCGCAGGTCCACGATCTCCACCGAGCAGCCGTCCTCCTCGGCCAGCCGGTCGGCAGCCTGGCGGGACTTCTCGACCGTGGCGCCCCAGGTCACGATGGTGAGGTCGGTGCCCCGGCGGACGTAGTCGGCCCGGCCGAATGGCAGCACGTAGTCGGCGGGCGGGAACGGGTCGCGGGCGTAGGGCTGGCGCAGGAGGTGCTTGTGCTCCAGGAACAGCACCGGGTCGTCGTGGCGGAAGGCGGCCCGCAGCAGGCCGGCTGCGTCCCGTGCGCGGGAGGGGAAGACCACGAGCAGGCCGGGGACGTGGGCGAAGATCGACTCCCCGCACTGGGAGTGCCAGATGGCGCCGCCACTCAGGTAGCCGCCGATGGGCACCCGCAGCACCACGGGGCAGCTGAACCGCCCGTTGGAGCGCCAGCGGATGGTGGCCGCCTCGCTCTTGATCTGCTGCATGGCCGGCCAGATGTAGTCGAAGAACTGGATCTCGGGCGCCGGCTTGAGGCCCCGGATGGCCTGGCCCACAGCCCGGCCCACGATGTTGGCTTCCGACAGCGGCGTGTTGTAGCAGCGGGCCAGCCCGAAGGCCCGCTGGAGGCCGTGGGTGGTGCCGAACACGCCGCCCTTGCCCTCCACGTTGGCCAGCACCGCTTCGCGGGCGTCGGCCACGTCCTCCCCGAAGACCCGGATGCGGTCGTCGGCCGCCATCTGCTCGTGCAGCGTGCGGCGGATGGCCTCGCCGAAGGTGACCTCCTGGGCGCCGTCGTCGGCGGGTGGCTCGGCGGGGACGGGCAGGTCGGGCCGGGCCCGCACGTGCTCCACCACGCTCTTGGGGTCGGGCCGGCGGGCGGCCAGGGCCTGCTTGGCCGCGTCGGCCACCACCACACGGGCCTCCAAGCGGATGGCGGCCGCCTCGTCCTCGGTGAGCACCCTGCCCTTCACCAGGCTGCGCTGGAGCAGCAGGATCGGGTCGTGCTGAGCCTCCTCCTCCAGCTCTTCGGGGGGCCGGTACTTGCTCTGGGTGTCGGCCGCCGAGTGGGAGTAGGGCCGGGTGACGGTGGCGTGGATGAGACCCGGTCCCACGCCGGCCCGGACGTGGTCGATGGCCTTGCGGCCGGTGCGGCGGGCCGCGAAGTAGTCCCGCCCGTCCACGTGGTGGACCTCCAGGCCCCGGAAGCCCCGCACCAGCTCGGAGATGGGGGCCGGCCCCTGCTCGGTGACGGGGACGGAGATGGCGTAGCCGTTGTCGGCCACCAGGTACAGCACCGGCAGGTGCATGGTGCAGGCGGTGTTGAGGCTCTCCCAGAACTCGCCCTCGGAGGTGGCTCCCTCGCCCAGCGACACGTAGGTGAGCTCGTCGCCGTGGGCCGAGCAGCCGGGCAGAGCCGGGCGGCGGGAGATGTAGCGGGCCGCCTCCGCGCACCCCACCGCCGGGATGCACTGGCTGCCGGTGGGGCTGGACTGGGTGACCACGTTCTTGTCGGCGAAGCCCCAGTGGCACGGCATCTGCCGGCCGCCCGAAGACGGGTCGTCGGCCGAGCCCACCGCCTGGAGGAGGATGTCGAGCGGGGAGACGCCCAGGCCCAGCATGAGGGCCCGGTCCCGGTAGTAGGGGAAGAACCAGTCGTAGCCGGGCCGGAGGTGGCGGGCCAGGGCCAGCAGCAGGGCCTCGTGGCCGGCGCCGGAGATCTGGAAGTACACCCGGCTCTGCTTTTGGAGGCTGATCTCCCGGTCGTCCAGGGCCCGGGAGATGCAGGCCAGGCGGAAGTCCTCGATCAGCTGGCGGTGGGGGATGCCCCTGAGGGTGGGCTCCGGGCCGGGTTGATGGGACCGCTGGTCCTCCACCGTGCGGGACATGCCTACCTGCCCTCTGTTCGGGTGGGGGCGCCGGCGGGCCGGATCAGCTTGACTCGGCCCATCTGCTCCAGGCGGCGCTCGGCCATCCGGTCGGCGGCCTCGACGGTGGTGACGCCCTCGGCGGCGGCGGTGGCCAGCACGCCGGCAGTGGTGTCGAAGATGCGGCGGATCTCGCCCTCGGCCCGGTCGCGGTCGTAGCCCTTGAGCTCCTCGGCCACGTTGATGATCCCGCCCGAGTTCACCACGTAGTCAGGCGCGTAGAGCACGCCGGCGCCCTCCATGAGGGAGGCGCAGGCGGCATGGTCCAGCTGGTTGTTGGCGCACCCCACCACCGCCGCGCAGCGCAGCTCGGGGATGGTGGTGGCGGACAGCACGCCGCCCATGGCGCAGGGGGAGAAGATGTCGCAGTCGATGGCGTGCGCCTTCTCGGGGGGGACGATCTCGGCGCCCAGCTCGGCCGCGGCCCGGTCCACCGCAGCCGGCACCACGTCGGCGGCCGTCACCACGGCCCGCTCCTCCACCAGGTGCCGCACCAGGTTGTAGCCAACCTTGCCCACGCCGCTCACCACCACGCTGCGCCCCTCGAGGCTGGTGTCGCCCCACAGATGCCGGGCCACCGCCTTCATGGCGTAGAGGACGCCCTGGGCGGTGGCCGCCGACGGGTCGCCCGACCCGCCGAGGGACTGGCTCACGCCGGTGACGTGGCGGGTTTCCCGCAGGATGAGGTCCATGTCGGCCTGGGTGGTGCCCACGTCCTCGGCGGTGATGTAGCGGCCGCCCAGGGAGTCGACGAAGCGCCCGTAGGCCCGCAGGAGGGGCTCGCTCTTCTGGGTGCGGGGGTCGCCGATGATGACGGCCTTGCCGCCGCCCAGGTCCAGGCCGGCCACGGCCGACTTGTAGGTCATGCCCCTGGCCAGGCGCAGGACGTCCTCGACGGCGGCGTCCTCGTCGGGATAGGGATGGAAGCGGGTGCCGCCCAGGCTGGGCCCCAGCCGGGTGGAGTGGATGGCGATGACGGCCCGCAGCCCGGTGGGCCGATCGTGGCAGAACACCACCTGTTCGTAGTCGTCGTCACCGATCCGATCGAAGACGTCCACCGATTGTCGAGCGTACAGCGGTGCCACCGTTCGCCGGTGGGCTAGTCATTTCGCTGCCCGAGAATGACGCGATCGGGCCATCGACCTCACTCGGGACGGCCCGTACCTTCAGGGGCGAAAGGGACAACATCCTGAAGGGAACAACAGTGCCTGAGCAGAGCCAACCCGACCCCCTCCTCACTCCCGCCGAAGTGGCTGCCCTGTTCAGGGTCAACCCCAAGACCGTCACCCGGTGGGCGCGTGCGGGGAAGATCACGGCCATCCGCACCCTCGGCGGCCACCGCCGCTTCCGGGCGTCGGAGATCCGCCGCTCGCTGGAGGAGATGCAGCACCACGGTTTGTGACAGGAGGGGGGCAGGCCCCCCTCCTGAGCCTCCCCCCGGGATGCCGGCTTCGCCGGCGGGGGGCCAGCCGGAGGGGCCGCCTGCGGCGGCGCCGGCGGCCGGCTCGAACACCTGTCGGCTTCGCCGGGCCCCCCTGACCTCGGCTCGAACACCTGTCGGCTTTGCCGGGCCCCCCCCTGCTGGCACGCTTCTAGGCTCCCCCCATGTCGGCCATTGAGGCGGTCACGTTCGATTTCTGGAACACGCTGGTGTACGAGCTCCGGGGGGAGTTGCGGAGCCGGCGGTTGGAGGCGTGGGCGGGGTTGCTGGAAGAAGCTGGGTTCGCTCTGGAGCGGGTGCAGCTGGCGGCGGTGTACGACGGGGCGTGGGACGCCTATGTGGCGTCGTGGCAGGCCAACGAGCAGTTCCTGGCGGCACAGGCGGCGGAGCACATCATCGAGCGGCTGGGCTTCACGGTGCCGCCCGAGGTGCGGGCCGCGCTCGTCGACGCCTTCGGGCGGGCCGGCGCCGACGTCGAGCTGCACCTGGCCGACGGCGTCGAGGACTGCCTGCACACGCTCAGGGACGCCGGCCTCAAGCTGGGCATCATCTGCGACGTGGGGTTCACCCCCTCCTCCACCCTGCGGGACCACCTCATCCGCCACGGCGTGCTGCCCCTGTTCGACCACTGGTCCTTCTCTGACGAGGTGGGCGCCTACAAGCCGTCGCCGGTGATCTTCGAGCACGCCCTGGAGGGCCTGGGCGGCCCCGCGCCGGGCCGGGTGGCCCACGTGGGCGACATGCGCCGCACCGACGTGGCCGGCGCCCTGGCCATGGGCATGGTGGCGGTCCGCTACACCGGCATCGAGGACGACGCCAGCCAGCCCGAGCCGGAGGGCCACCACGTGGTGGACCACTACGACCACCTCCCGGCGGCACTGGGGGTCACTGTGGCCCGCTGAGGGGGACGGTTTGGGCGTTTGCGCCCGGATGGGCAGGAACGTCGGCCAGGGCCGCCGAACTCGCGCCCCATGAGACCCTCCGCTCCCTCGACCACGTCCTGGCCCCAGGAATCAACACGGCGGTGTCGATCCCTGGGGCCAGAACGGTTGGGGGCGGCGGTGGCGGCGGTGCTGGTCGCCGTCTTGGCCGGCACCGTCCAGCCCTGGGCCGCCCACGCCTCCAACGACCCCCTGTTCGAGCAGCAGTGGGCCCTGGCCCGGATCAGCGCCCCGGCCGCCTGGGCCCGGGCCACCGGGACCGGCGTTCGCATCGGGATCGTCGACACTGGCGTTGACCTCGGCCACGAGGACCTGACCGGGCGGGTGGTGGCCCACACCAGCTGCCTCGGCTCGGCCGGCGATCCGGCCCGCTGCGCCGGCTCGGGCCAGGACGACAACGGCCACGGCACCCATGTGGCCGGCATCGCCGCGGCCAGCAAGGACAACGGCAAGGGCATGGCCGGCGTGGCGCCCGACGCCCAACTCGTGGTGGCCAAGGCCCTCAACGGGGCCGGCGAGGGCACGGCCGAGGACATCAACGCCGCCATCCGGTGGGTGGTGGACCACGGCGCCCGCGTCGTGACCCTCAGCCTGGGCGGCAACTTCCTCGTCACCACCCTGCTGGGGTCGTCGGTGGCCGACGGCATCAACTACGCCTGGTCCCGGGGGGCGGTGCCGGTCATCGCCTCCGGGAACACCAACCTGCTCGGGCTGGGCATCGGCAGCTCGCAGTACGGGCGCCTCCCCGCCATCGTGGTGGGCGCCACCGGCCCGAGCGACGAGGTGGCGAGCTACTCCAGCCCCACCGGCAACGCCCAGTGGGCCATCATCGCCCCCGGCGGGGCCGGCACCGTCGACGCCGCCAACGTGCTGTCCACCTGGTGGGTCGCGGGCCAGGAGCACCAGTACCGGGCCCACGCCGGTACGTCCATGGCCGCGCCCCACGTGGCCGGCGCCGTGGCCCTGCTCATGGCGGCCGGCGCCGGCCCGGACGAGGCCGTGGTGCAGGTGCTGTCCACCGCCGACCCTGTGCCGTGCGGCGCCGACAGCCCCACCTGCCGGGGGCGCCTCAACGCCGCCGCTGCTCTCGGC
>JBOGHQ010000383.1:0-4863 GCA_050744785.1 Acidimicrobiales bacterium
GAACACGACCAGCGCGCCGGCGCGCGCGTCCACGCTGTCGGCGATCAGCGCGTCGAGGTCGAGCGGGGTCTCGGTCAGGCGCATGTCAGCCTCCCGACACCGGCGGCAGCACGGCCACCTCGTCGCCGTCGCCCACGGCCGCGTCCTCGCCGGCGGGCGCCCCGTTGACCCACACCTTGCTGGTGCCGAGCACGGCCGTGAAGGCGGGGCCGTAACGCTCCCGCGCCAGGGCCAGCACCTCCCCCACGGTGGCGCCGCCCACTTCGTCACGCCCGGTCCCGGCCGCCTCCCGAGCCGCTGCGAACAGCCTCAGCACGGGCACCCCCGGCCCCCGTCGCTCAGGGACCGATCTCGGCCCGGCCGTTGGAGATGACCAACTGACCGGCGCTGTGGGCCTCGAAGGCGTAGGCGTGCCGGTCGCCCGCCGGCCCGGCGTCGAAGATGGAGGTCACCACGTCGTTGCCAGGGAACACCGGGCGGGAGAACCGCACCGCCAGCCGGCGCAGCCGGGCCGGGTCGTTGCCGGCCACCGTGCGCAGCACCGACTGGCCGGTCATGGCCATGGTGCACAGGCCGTGGAGGATGATGCCGGGCAGGCCCACGCCGGTGGCGACGGCGGCGTCGAGGTGGATGGCGTTGTGGTCGCCCGACGCCTCGGCGTAGCGGTAGGTCTGGTCCTCGTCCACGTGCACCGTCCACGACCCCACCGGCGCCGACCGGGCCGCACCGGGAAAGGCGTGGTCGGGCTTGTCGGGGCCCATGTCCGCGCCCTCGCTCATGCGCCGGATGAACATGGTGCAGTACTGCTCGAGCACCGGCTCGCCACCCCCGTCGGCGCCGTCGGTGCTCACCACCCGCATCGTGTACCGGGTGCCGGAGCGGCCCACCCGCAGGCTGTGGGCCTCGGCCGCGGTGGACAGCACCTGGCCGGGCGCCAGGGGGCGGTGGAAGTGCATGTCGTGCTCGCCGTGCACGATCATCAGGAACATCTCGGGCGGCACCACCGCGGTGAGGGCCTCGCTCATGGACTCCCAGGTGGGCACCACCGCGAACACGGGCGGGGCCAAGGTGGCGTCCAGGTAGGCGGGGTTGTCGTCGTTCGTTGCCGCCGCGTAGGCCATGGACCGGGCGGGGTCAACGGTCTCGACCCGCCGGCCGAAGGTGGTGCCCAGCTTCTCCACGGCCAGCGCCATGACCGCCACGGTACCGGGCCCTGCTTCCGGGCCACCCCCGACGGGGCGTCCCCTACCCTTCCCCCGATGCCCCGCCTGTTGCTGGTACGCCACGCCCAGTCGACGTGGAACGCGGAGGCGCGCTGGCAGGGATGGGCCGACGCACCGCTGTCCGAGGTGGGCCGGGCCCAGGCCGAGGCCATGGCTGGGTGGCTGGCCGGAATGGGCCTCGCCTTGGGCGGCGTGGCGTCGAGCGACCTGCAACGGGCGCTCGACACCGCCCGGATCGTGGCCGACCGCCTCGGTGCCGGCACGGTGACGGTCGACACCGACCTGCGGGAACGGGACGTGGGCGACTGGACGGGCCGCACCACCGATGAGATCGACCTCATCTGGCCCGGCGCCATCACCGCCTGGCGCACCGGCCTGCTGGACCAGCCCCCCGGCGGTGAGCACGAGCCGTCGTTCCGGGCCCGGGCGGCCGGCGCCGTCCATCGCCTGGCCGGAGCCCCCGGCGACGACCCCGTGCTGGTGGTGACCCACGGCGGCGTCATCCGGGCCATCGAGCGCCACCTCGGGGGCGAGCGGCGCGGCACCCCCAATCTGGCCGGCCGGTGGATGGACCTCGACCCCGACAGCGGCGAGTTGCGGGGCGGCGACTACGTGGCGCTGCCCGACGTGGAGGACGAGACGGTCACCCGCGCCCTCTGACAGGTGACCCTGCTGGACAAGGCATCCGAACCGTTCTTTTCCGGTAGAGCCACCGCTGATGTAGCCAAACCGGAAAAGAAGCTCGGCAGCCCTGCCGGCAGTGCCGTGCCCCCGTCGGGCGCCCAGCCCCCTACACTGCTCTCACGAGAATGGTCACTCGGACTGCTCGCACTGAAGGAAAGTAGAAGGCAATGGCTACTGGAACCGTGAAGTTCTTCAACTCCGAGAAGGGCTTCGGCTTCATCTCCCGTGAGCAGGGTGCGGACGTGTTCGTTCACTACTCGAACATCCAGGGCAGCGGCTACAAGTCGCTCGAGGAGGGGCAGCAGGTCGAGTTCGACGTGGCTCCCGGCCGGAAGGGTGAAGAGGCTCAGAACGTCCGGGTCATCTGATCCGAGGCCCCAGCAACCCGCAGGGACCGCCGGCTCAACCGGCGGTCCTGCCGTTTCCGAGCCGTCTCCGGGAGGGGCTCTGAATGGCTGATCGTCGAACCAGGTTCGAGAAGCTGGAGCGCGAGCGGGCCCGGAAGGCCAAGGCGGCGGCCAAGCGCGACCGCCGTGCGGAACGAGAGGCAGCGGTGGCCGCCGGCGACGGGGACGCCGCCACGACCGCCGAGGGCGAGGCGACGACAGCGGAGCTGCTGGAGGCCATCGAGCTGATCCACCGGCAGCTCGAGGCCGAGCAGATCGGCCGGGAGGAGTTCGAGGAGAAGAAGGCGGAGCTGCTGGCCCGCCTCCCCATCGAGTGAGGAGTCGGACGGCGGCCGCCCCGCCGAGGCCTCTTGCCGCGAGTACGGTGGGGATGAGCCCTTGGAAGCGACGCTTGATGTGGATGCAGCGGCCAACAACGAGTCGCCTCTTCTGAGCCGAGAGGAGAGCGGCATGGCAGCACCACTGACGCCCGGTGACGATGACCTCCGTCGCCAGCGGCGGAGGCGTGAGGCCCGGCTGCTCGCGCAGCCGGTCAGCGGGTTCGCGGCGACCAGCGTCGGCGACGTCGTGATGACGGTCATGGCCGCCACCGAGGAGTCGGGCGGCGCCGTGGACCCACAGCGCTTCCTCGCCGGCCGGGGCCACTGCTGGCAGACGATCGAAACGGTGCTCGCCTATCTCGACCGGCATGAGCGCGACCGCTCCGTGCGCTGGGACACAGGTGTCGCCCAGTGACCACAGACCACTCCCTCGACGACGAGGTCCTCAGGCTGCGCACCGACGGCAAGTCCTTCGCAACCATCGCCCGCGCCCTGGACTTCGAACGGGCCCGGGACGCCAACGCCGCGTTCAACCGGGCCTTGCGGCGCCGGCCGGAGAGCGAGCAGGTCGCGCTGCGGCGCAACGAGCAGGACCGCTTGGACCGGCTGGCCGAGGTGGTGAAGGCCGACGAGGCGCTGGGAGCGGATGTCCGCGCCCGCCGCCTGCTCGCCGTCGACAAGCTCCGGGCCAAGCTGCTCGCCGACTGACAGGCATCTCGCCGCGCCGACGTCCCGCTGCGACGGCGGCTGGACTTCGGCGCCATCGGCTACCATCTGCGCCGCGGCGCACATCGCACCGCCCAGGTCGTAGTGCGACGCGTCGAGAAGGGCGCGAGGGTTTCCGCTCCGGGTGAGTGGATGGCCGCAGCATCCCGGCCAGACCCTCGAAAGGAACTTCTCCATGTCTCCGTCTGATCCCGCCGGCGCCCGCGCGCGCCGCCGACGACGCCCGTCGTCGCACCCGGCAGCGCCCGCCGCCGTCATCCCGGCTGCGCCCTCTGGCGGCCGAGCCGTCGACGAGTCACCCCCCGCCACGTCCCCCCCCGCCACCACCTTCGAGGCCCTGGGCGTGCCCCGTGCCCTGTCCGCTGCCCTGGCGAGACGCGGGATCGTCGTCCCCTTCCCGATCCAGGCCGCGGCCCTGCCCGACGCCCTCGCCGGCCGGGACGTGCTCGGCCGGGGCCGAACCGGCAGCGGCAAGACGGTCGCCTTCGCGGTGCCCATCGTGGCGGCCCTGTCATCGTCCGCCCTGCGCCCGGGCCCCAAGCGGCCGCGCGCCCTCGTCCTCGTCCCCACCCGCGAGCTGGCCTCCCAGGTCGCCGAGACGCTGACGCCGCTCGCCGCCGCCGTCGGCCTGCGCGTCGCCACCGTCTTCGGCGGCGTCGGCCAGGACCCGCAGGTCGGCGCCCTGCGGCGCGGCGTCGACGTCGTGGTGGCCTGCCCCGGCCGGCTGGAGGACCTGATCGGCCAGGGTCACTGCATCCTCGACCGCGTGGAGGTCACCGTCCTCGACGAGGCCGACCACATGGCCGATCTCGGGTTCCTGCCCGGCGTGCGCCGGATCCTGGACCGCACCCCGCCCGGCAGCCAGCGGCTGCTGTTCTCGGCGACGCTCGACAACGGCGTCGACGTGATCGTGCGGCGCTACCTGCGCGACCCGGTGACCCACTCCGTGGACCTGCCCGACGCCATGGTCCCGACCCTGGTCCATCACGTGCTGGCCGTCGCCAGCGCGCACAAGGCCGTGGTCGTCCGGGAGCTGGCCGCCGGCCGGGGACGGAGCCTGCTGTTCACCCGCACCAAGCACGGCGCGAGGAAGCTGGCCCACCAGCTGTCGGTGGCCGGGATCCCGGCCGGCGAGCTCCACTCCAACCTCTCGCAGGCGGCCCGGGCCCGGAGCCTGGCCGCCTTCGCCAGCGGCTCCACGCGCGTCCTGGTCGCGACCGACATCGCGGCCCGGGGCATCCACGTCGACGACATCGCCCTGGTGGTCCACGTCGACCCCCCGGCGGAGCACAAGGCGTTCCTGCACCGCTCCGGCCGTACGGGTCGGGCCGGGGCCGACGGTGTCGTCGTCACGCTGGCCACGCCTGACCAGGAGGGCGACGTGCGCGCGCTCGCCCGCAAGGCCGGCGTGAAGGCGCTCACGGCCAGAGTGGTCCCGGGTGACGCCCGTGTCGCCGACCTGGCCGGCCCGCGCGCTCCGCTGGTGCCGCTGGCGGCCCAGCC
>JBOGHQ010000384.1:0-3130 GCA_050744785.1 Acidimicrobiales bacterium
CTCATGCCCAGCTCGCACACCATGCTGCGGGCCAGGTCGGCCACCTTGCGCAGGTCGCTGCCCACCCCCGACAGGGGGTCGCCCAGCACCAGGTCCTCGGCGGCCCGGCCACCGAGGCCGACGGCCAGGTCCTCGAGCATCGACGACCGTGAGAACAAGGAGCGCTCCTCCTCGGCGATGCGGGCGCAGTGGCCGAGGGTGGCGCCCCGGGGGACGATGGTGAGCTTGTGGGGGTTGATGGTGTTGGGCAGGGCCATGGCCACCAGCGCGTGGCCGGCCTCGTGATAGGCGACGGCCCGGCGCTCGGCCTCGGTCATGCGCACGGGCCGGCCGTTGATGCCGAGCAGGGCCCGGTCCACGCCCTCCTCCAAGAGCGGCACGGTGATCTGGCTCAACCCCCGCCGGGCGGCGAGGAGGGCAGCCTCGTTGACGACGTTGGCCAGGTCGGCACCGGAGAAGCCCTGGGTGAGGCGGGCCACCACCTGGAGGTCGACGCCGTCGGCCAGCGGCTTGCCCCGGGCGTGCAGCTCGAGGATCGCGGCCCGGCCAGCCCGGTCGGGCAGGCCCACGCCCACCGTGCGGTCGAAGCGGCCCGGCCGCACCAGGGCCGGGTCCAGGATGTCGGAGCGGTTGGTGGCGGCCATGACCACCACCGCGGCCTTGGCGTCGAAGCCGTCCAGCTCGACGAGGATCTGGTTGAGGGTCTGGTCCCGCTCGCCGCTGCCGCCGTCTAGGCCGGCCCCCCGGCGGGAGCCGATGGCGTCCAGCTCGTCGATGAACACGATGGCAGGGGCCATGGCCCGGGCCTCGGCGAACAGCTCCCGGACCCGGGCTGCGCCCTGGCCCACGAAGACCTCGACGAACTCGCTGGCCGCCACCGAGAAGAAGGCGGCGTTGGCGTCGCCGGCCACGGCCCGGGCCAGCAGGGTCTTGCCGCAGCCGGGCGGGCCGGCCAGCAAGATGCCCCGGGGCATGCGGGCCCCCACCGCCTCGAACCGCTCCGGCTCGGCCAGGAAGTCCCGCACCTCGGCCAGCTCGGCGATGGCGTCGTCGGCGCCGGCCACGTCGTCGAAGGTGACCCGCTCCGCCTCGGTGAAGCGGCGGGCGATGCCCTTCTCCTTGAGCGACAGCCGGCGCTGGCGCTCGGGCGCCTCCAGGATCCGCTGCAGGGCCCGGTCCAGGTGGGACTGGGCCACCGCCGACCCGCCGTCCCGGCCGGCCAGGAGGGCGGCCTCGTTGACCACGCTGGCCAGGTCGGCACCGGTGAGGCCGATGGCCCGGTGGGCCACCCCGGCTAGGTCGGCGTCAGCGGCCAGGGGGCGGCGGGCGGCGTGCAGCTCGAGGATGGCCAGCCGGGCCGCCTCGTCGGGCCGCTCCAGGGCGATGGTGCGGTCCAGGCGGCCCGGCCGGAGCAGGGCCGGGTCCAAGATGTCGGGGCGGTTGGTGGCGGCCACCAGGATCACCCCGTCCAGGGCCGAGAAGCCGTCCAGCTCGGCGAGGACCTGGTTGAGGGCGTGCTCCTGCTCGCCCTGGGCCGCCACCGCCCCCGCCACGCCCCGGGAGCGGCCGATGGAGTCCAGCTCGTCGATGAACACGATGGCCGGGGCGTGCTCCCTGGCCTCCCGGAACAGGTCACGCACCCGGGAGGCGCCCACGCCCACGTACATCTCCACGAAGTCGGAGCCGGAGATGGAGAGAAACGCGGCCCCCGCCTCGCCGGCCAGGGCCTTGGCCATGAGCGTCTTGCCGCACCCGGGCGGGCCGTAGAGCAAGATGCCCTTGGGCACCTCGGCGCCCACGGCTCGGTAGCGCTCGGGGTCGGACAGGTAGGTGCTGACCTCCCGCAGCTCAGCCACCGCCGCGTCCTGGCCGGCCACGTCGGCGAAGGTCACGCCGACCACGTCGTCGGCCTCGAAGCGCCGGGCCCCGCTCTTGACCCCGAAGACCCCCGTTCCCCGCCGGTAGGAGAGGATGAGGTAGACGAACAGCACCACGATGATGAGGCCGGGCAGCAGGATGCTGGCCAGGGCGGCCACCCGCTTGCCCACCTGCTGGTCCACCTCGATGGGCACCCGGGAGCGGACCAGGGTCTCCAGCAGCATGCCCTGGGTGCCCCGGACCAGGGGGGCGTTGTACTCGGCGGGCCGGCCGCTGGCGGGCCGGTAGGTGCCCACCGCGTAGGCGTCCTCGTCGAGGATCTTCACCGAGTCCACCCGGCCCGAGGAGACGAGGCGCACGAAGGTGTCGTAGCGGAGGCGTTCGCCGCCCACATGGGGCCTGGACAGCTCGAGCACGCCGAGGTAGGAGACGATCAGGAGGCTGAGGGCCAGCGCCGTCCACAGCCCCAGCCGGCTCTTCTTCTCCTCCCGCCGGCGCCGGCGCGGCCTCTTCGTCTCCCGGATGGCCACCGTCTGCTCCCGGCTCTCAGTTCACCCGGCCGGCGGCCGGTGCCCGGCGCCGGCCCAGGCTCACCAGGGTGAGGGCCGACAGGGCCACCAGACCGACCACGAGCAGGGCCACGCCGGCCCGGAACGACGAGAGCCCGCCGTCCCGGGCGGCGGGCCTCGCGTCCCAGTCGCCGGCCGATGGCGAGGGAGAGCCCGCCGGCCCGCTCACCTCGAAGGCGGTGCGGGCCACGCCGGCGCTGGTGTCGAGGACGAGGTAGTACACGCCGGGGGCCGCCTCGGGGATGGTGGCCACGAGGGTGGCCGGCGTGCCGGCGGCCGTGTCGGCGGTGGCCAGCACCGGGCCGTCCAGGGCGTTCCAGCGCAGCGTCACCGGCCCGGCCACGGCCTGGTTGGCCAGCACCTCGACCCTGGCCTGGGAACCGGCCTCGCCCACCTGGTCGGTGGCCAGGTGCATGAGCGGCTGGCCCGTACAGGCCCACGCCGCGCTCATCCCGAACAGGGCGACGACCACAGCCGCCACCACCACGAACCGCCCGCCCTGACGACGCATGTCGACCATCTCCCGCCTTCGTGTTGTGATATGAGTAGACCACAGCCCCTCCGGCGAGGCAAGGGTGCGCCGCACCAGCGCCGTCACCACGACGACGCCCCCGCCGCGGCTCGGCGCCGCCCCGAGAGCCTGCCCGCCGCCGGCCACCGCCGCCGGGCGAACAGGCCGGCGC
>JBOGHQ010000385.1:0-3936 GCA_050744785.1 Acidimicrobiales bacterium
CTCCAGGGCCAGGTGGAGGGTGGGCGGCAGCAGCTCGTCGCCGCTCCCCTCGTCGAACCACGCCACGATGGCGGCGTCGTAGGCGGCGGTGTGGGCGAAGGCGGCCCGGGCCAGGCGCCGGCGGGTGCCCTCCGAGAGGGCGCCCTCGCGGCGCAGCTCGTCGAGCACCTCTCCGTAGTGGGCGGGATCGACCACCACGCCCACGTGGGCCCAGTTCTTGGCCGCGGCCCGCACCATGGTGGGGCCGCCGATGTCGATCATCTCCTCCGACGGCTGGCTGCGGAACGGGTACAGGTTGCACACCACCAGGTCCACGGGCCGGATCCCGAAGGTCTCCAGGTCGGCCAGGTGCCCGGGCTGGGAGCGGTCGGCCAGGATGCCGGCGTGGATCTTGGGGTGCAGGGTCTTGACCCGGCCCCCCAGCATCTCGGGCGAGCCGGTGACGTCGTCGACGCCGAGGTGCTCGATGCCGGCCTCGGCCAGGGCGCGGGACGTGCCGCCGCTCGACACCAACTCGAGGCCGAGCCCGGCCAGGCCACGGGCCAGGGCCTCGAGGCCGGTCTTGTCGTACACCGACAGCAGTGCTCTCACCGGGCCAGGAACTCCTTCAGGGTCGCGGGGTACAGGCGGCGCTCCACCGCTTTGATGCGCTCGTGCAGGGTGTCGACGGTGTCGTCGTCCCGGACGGCCACCGCCTCCTGGGCGAGGATGGGGCCGCGGTCGACGTCGACGGTGGCGACGTGGACCGTGCAGCCGGTGACCTTGACGCCGGCGGCCAGCGCCTCCTCCACCGCGTGCCAGCCGGGGAAGGCGGGCAGCAGGGCGGGGTGGGTGTTGAGGACCCGCCCCGGGAAGGCTTCGAAGAAGGGCTTCTCCAGCACGGTGCCGTAGCCGGCCATGGCCACCACGTCCACGCCGTGGGCCAGCAGGACGTCGACCACCGTGTGGGTGTAGGCCAGCCGGTCGAACTCCGGGCCGAAGGACGGCCGCTGCACCAGCTCGGACGCCACGCCGGCGTTGCGGGCGATGTCGAGGGCCTTGCACGGCCGGTCGGTCACCACAACCGCGACGCGGACGCCCGACTCGAGAAGGGCGTCGAGGATGGTCCCCGTGCCCGATGCCAGCACGCCGACGGCCACGGGGGCACGCTACCCGGGCCGGCCCGGGCCTCGGGCCGCATTTGCCCGGCTCCTACAGGGCGGGGTCCTGGCAGTTGGAGGCGCCGCCGCCGCCGCCGGCGGGGCTCTCCCTGGGGTAGGGCTCGGTGAAGCCGGAGCCAGGGTCCTTGGTGTTGAGGAACCGCAGGATGCCGCGGGCCACGGCCTCTCCCTCCACCTTGCGCACGTCGCTCCGCAGGTAGAGCTGCTCCTCGGGTGGGTTGGAGATGAACCCGAGCTCGGCCAGCGAGGCGGGCACGCCCTGGGTGCGGCGCAGGATGCCGTAGTAGTCGTCGCCGGTGGAGCTGCGCCGGTACTTGGCGCCGGCGTCGGTGTCGGCCACCCATGCCACCTGGTAGGCCGAGAGGGCCTTGACGATCTCCTCGTAGAGCAGGCCGGAGAGGCGCTTCGATTCGGCCGAGGCGACCTGGTAGTAGGTCTCGCTGCCCGGTTTGGGGAACGGCCCGTCCGGCTCGGCGTTGTGGTGCACCGACACGAAGGCCCGCGGGTCGAGGGCCTTCACGATCTCGGCCCGGCCGGCCAGGGTGATGCGGTAGTCGGAGGTGCGGGTCAGCACGGTACGCACGCCGGCGTCCTCCAGGGTCGCCTTGGCGTGCTCCACCACCTCCATGTTGAGGACCTTCTCGGTGAGGCCGGCCGGCCCCACCGCACCGGGCTCCACCCCGCCGTGGCCGGCGTCGAGCACCACCGTGGCGGCCGTCACCGGCGTACCGTCGGCCACGATGGTGCTGCGCCCGCAGGGCGTGGTGACCCGGTAACCGCCCGCCTCCCGGCCGGCCACCGGCAGCACGATGCCCCTCGGCGAGATGAGCACCTTGGTGTCGCCGGCCGGCTCGGGCACCGGCGCCACCGCCGTGGTGCCAGGTGTGGCCGGCGGCAGGGTGGAGGTGGGCGCCGCCGTGGTGGAGGCCGTCGTGGTCGATGGCACCGTGGTGGTGGTCGTCGTGGCGGCGGTCGTCGTCGTGGAGGCGGTCGCCAGCCGGCGGTCGGGGCCGTCGTCGTCGCGGCGGGCGTCCACCATCGCCACCGCCAGCACCGACACCACGAACAACGCCGCGACCGCCACCCGCGTCATGGGCACGACGGTAGTCACCGTCCACGGTCCCGCACGCGCACCCCTGGTCCTTCTGTGGTGGATTTTGGTCCGGATAGCGGACCAGAACCTCCAGAGAATGCGACGGGTGGGTCAGCCGGCCACGCGCAGGGGCGGGGTGCCGGCCGCATCGGCGGCGGCCCGGATCACCGAGGCCGACACCAGACGGGACAGCTTGGGAGTGGACAGCTCCAGGAGGGCGACGGCGGCGACGCGGGGGTCGATGCAGCCGGCGTCCCGGAGGGCGATGACCGCCTTGGCCAGCCGGGCCCGGGCGATGGGCGTGTCCACGCGGGCCAACACGGCCGGCGCCGCCTCCTCTGCCTCCCGGGCGTGGCCGGCCGCCACGGCCCGCAGCAGCGGCGCCAGCACGGGCCCGTGCCGTTCGGGAAGCGCCAGGCGCAGCGACGGGTCGAGGTCGGGGAGCCGGAGGGCCCGGTCGTACAGCTCGACCAGCTCCTCCCGGGAGCACGACACCACCATGCAGACCGCCGGCACCACCAGGCTGTCCAGGTGGGCCCGGGCCGCCTCGGTGGCCAGCCGGTGCTGGCCCGCGCTGCAACACCGGTTCGCTCGCCGCCCGCTCCCACACGGGCATTTGACAAAGCGGCCGCCGGTCATGGCGGCACCATCATCGCCGCCGCCACCTCAGAGGTGGTGGATACTCACTTTCGAGTAAATAAGGTCCGGATTCCGGACCTTATTTACTCGAAAGTTCGGGGGGTCAGCCGGCCAGGACGGCGGCGGTGAGGAACCCGGCCTCGGTGGGGTTGGCGGCCACCTGGGCGCCGGCAGCCCGGAGGGCGTCGATCTTGGCCTGGGCCGTGCCCCGCGAGCCCGAAACGATGGCGCCGGCGTGGCCCATGCGCCGGCCGGGTGGGGCGGTGAGGCCGGCCACGTAGGCCACCACCGGCGTGGACATCCGGGCGCCGATGAACTCGGCCGCCTCCTCCTCGGCCGAGCCGCCGATCTCGCCGATGAGCATGACGGCGCGCGTGTCGGGGTCGGCCTCGAAGGCGGCCAGGCAGTCGATGAACGAGGTGCCGGGGACGGGGTCACCACCGATGCCGACGCAGGTGGTGACACCGATGCCGGCCTGCTTCAGCTCGTACAGGGCCTGGTAGGTGAGGGTGCCCGACCGGCTCACGATGCCCACCGGGCCACCACCCAGTGCGATCTCGCCGGCCGTGATCCCGATGTTGCACTCCCCCGGCGTGATGATGCCTGGGCAGTTCGGCCCCAGCAGGCGGGTGCCGGGGAAGCGGCGCCGCACCTCGTTGAACATGCGGGCCTCGTCCTGGGCGGGGACGCCCTCGGTGATGACGACCACCAGCTCCATGCCGCCCTCGGCCGCCTCCAGCACCGCGCCCGGCACCCCCGGCGCGGGGATGAACACGCACGACACGGTGGCGGCGGTGGCCTCGGCCGCATCGGCGACGGTGGCGAACACCGGGATGCCCTCCACGTCGGTGCCCGCCTTCTTGGGGTTGGTGCCGGCCACCACTTGGGTGCCGTAGGCCCGGTTGCGCAGGCCGTAGAAGCGGCCCTGGCTGCCGGTGAGGCCCTGGACCACGACCTTGGTGGTGCGGTCGACGAAGATCGCCACGGCTAGCCGCCCCTGCCCTGGCCCTCGAGATGCCCGCCGCCGCCGGCGCCGCCGGCGCC
>JBOGHQ010000386.1:0-4929 GCA_050744785.1 Acidimicrobiales bacterium
CTGCGGGCCGAGGTGGCGGCCGCCTGGGGCGGCACTCCGGCGGTGCCGTAGCGGCCGGCGCCGACCCTCGCCCCCGGCCGGCCCCGCGCTACGCTTCCCAGCCGCCCTCCCTCCGACCCGGGCGCCACCATGGAACTCCTCTTCCCGCTGCTCTTCCTCGGCCTCATGTGGTTCGTCCTGATCCGCCCTCAGCAGCAGCGCGTCCGGCGCCAGCAGGCGCTGGTCGCGTCCCTCCAGGTGGGCGACGAGGTCATCACCGCCGGCGGGATCGTGGGGCGGATCGTGACCCTGGACGACAACGAAGCCCACCTGGAGGTGGCTCCCGGCGTCGTCCTGCGTTTCCTGCGCCTGGCCGTCAACGCCCGCGTGGGCGATCAGGAGGGCCCGCAGGCGGTCGAGACGCCCGATGCCGGCGACGGCGCCGAGAGCGGCTCGCCGTAGGTCATGCGCCGGGGCCCCGTCCTCTCGCTCGTCTTCATCCTGCTGCTGGTCGCCGGAGCGGTCGGCGCCACCATGGTGGCCGGCAACGAGCCGCAGCTCGGGCTCGACCTCCAGGGTGGCGCCTCGGTGGTGCTGCGACCGGTCAAGGAGGCCTCCTCCGGCGCGCTCGATCAGGCCATCGAGATCATCCGGAACCGGGTGGACGGCCTCGGCGTGGCCGAGCCGGACATCAGCCGGCAGGGCAGCAACATCATCGTCCAGCTACCGGGCGTGAGGGACCAGCAGCGGGCCCTCCAGATCGTCGGGCAGACGGCCGAGCTGCGCTTCCGGCCCGTGATCGAGGCCGTCCCCGCCGACGAGGGCACACCGCCCACCAACACCACCACCACCGCCCCGGCCACCACCACCGTGCCGGGCGACACCTCCACCTCCACCGCTCCCACCACCACGACCACCACCGCCCCGGCCGGGGGCATCCCCACCACGCCGCGAGAGCAGGACCTGGCCGACCAGGAGGTGGTGCTGGAGGAGGTGGTCGACGGCCAGGTGACGGCCCGCTACCGGCTGGGCCCGGCCGAGCTCACCGGCACCGCCGTAAAGGGCGCCCGCGCCGAGTTCGACCCCACCCAGGGCTGGCGCGTCAACTTCACCCTCACCGGCGACGGCTCAGGGAAGTTCGACGAGCTGGCCGCCAGGAACGTCGGCAAACAGGTCGCCATCGTGCTCGACAGCGTGGTGAAGTCGGCGCCGGTCATCCGGGAGGCCAGCTTCGGCGGCAGCGGCGTGATCAGCGGCAGCTTCAGCGAGGGTGAGGCCAAGGACCTAGCCCTGGTGCTGCGCTACGGCGCCCTGCCCGTGGAGCTGAAGCCGGAGACCGTGCAGACCGTGTCCGCCTCGCTGGGCAAGGACTCGCTGCGGGCCGGGATCACCGCCGGCTTCGTGGGACTGGGCCTGGTGCTGGTCTACATGCTCCTGTACTACCGGGCCCTCGGGCTGGTGGTGATCCTCGGGCTGTGCGTGTGGGCCGGCCTCATGTGGTCGACCATCTCGCTGCTGGGCAGCACCAGCGGGCTGGCCCTGAGCCTGGCCGGCGCCGTCGGCATCATCATCTCGGTGGGCGTCACGGTGGACAGCTACGTGGTGTACTTCGAACGGCTCAAGGACGAGGTCCGGGCCGGCAAGACCATCCGCTCCTCGGTGGACCGCAGCTTCAGGCGGGCCTTTCGCACCATCCTGACCGCCGACGTGGCGTCGTTCATCGGTGCCGCCCTGCTCTACCTCCTCACGGTGGGCTCGGTGCGGGGCTTCGCCTTCTTCCTCGGGCTGTCCACCGTGCTCGACGTGGTGGTGGCCTACTTCTTCACCCGACCGGTGGTCATCCTCCTGGGCCGCAACCGGTTCTTCACCGAGGCCCGCTGGGTGGGCGTGGCGCGGGGCCTGGCCGCGGCGCCGGCAGGAGGGGCCTGAGCCATGGCCACCCGCCGCCGCTCCATCTCGCAGAAGCTCTACTACGGCGAGACGGCGTTCCGGATCGTGCCCCGCCGGCGCACCTGGTTCCTGCTGTCGGGGGTGGTCATCCTGGTCGGCGTCGCCTCGCTCGTGCTCCAGGGCCTCAGCTTCGGTATCGACTTCGAAGGCGGCACGGCGTGGGACGTGGAGGCGCGGGACGCGTCGGTGAGCGAGACCCGCGACGAGCTGGGCCCGCTCGGCCTGGGCGACGCCAAGATCCAGGTGCTGGGCGGCGACACCATCCGGGTCCAGGCCGACCTGGAGGACGACGCCGACCGGACCGAGGAGGTATCGGCCGCCCTGGCCGAGCTGGCCGGCGTGCCCGTGGCGCAGGTGAGCGTCAACGACGTGGGCCCGTCGTGGGGCGACGAGATCACCAAAAAGGCGCGCCGAGCCCTGATCTTCTTCCTCGTGGCGATCACCCTCTACATCACCCTCCGCTTCGAGTGGAAGATGGCGGTGGCCACGCTGGTGGCCATGTTCCACGACATCCTCGTCACCGTCGGCGTGTTCTCGCTCTCGGGATTCGAGGTCACCCCGGCCACGGTGATCGCCGGTCTCACCATCCTCGGCTACTCGATCTACGACGGCATCGTTGTGTTCGACAAGATCGAGGAGAACACCAAAGGTCTGGCCGCGTCCGGCCGTATGACGTACGGCGACATGGTGGACCTGTCCCTGAACCAGGTGCTGATGCGGTCGCTCAACACCTCGATCACGGCCCTCCTGCCCATCCTCTCCCTGCTGGTGGTCGGCGGGAAGATCCTCGGCGCCACCACGCTCGAGGACTTCGCTCTGGCCCTGCTGGTGGGCTTGGCCGCCAGCGCCTACTCGTCGATCTTCATCGCCTCCCCCATGCTGGCCATCCTGAAGGAGCGCGAGCCCCGGTACGCGTCGATCCGCCAGCGGCTGGCGGCCAAGGGCGCTCCCCTCACGCCATTGACCCCGGCCGCAGCCGCGGCCGGCGGCGTGGGCGTGAGCACGGCCACCGCCCGCGACAGCGACGGCGACGGCGAGGTTCTCCGCCCGGGCGTCGCGACCCGGACCCCGCCCCGGCCGGTGGGGACCCGCCAACCGCCCCGGCCCCGCAAGAAGGGCAAGCGCCGCTAGTTGCTCCGGGCCGCTGGGGTTCGAGGGCTACGGAACGGCCGGCGGTAGTATCGGTTGGATGGTCGCGGACTCCGGCTGGCTCAAGGACCACATCCGCGACATTCCCGATTTCCCCAAGCCGGGCGTGGTGTTCAAGGACATCACGCCGCTGCTGTCGGACGTAACGGCGTTCCGGCACGTCACCGACGCCATCGCCGACCACTTCGCCGGGGCCGCCGTCGACAAGGTGCTGGCCATCGAGGCGCGCGGCTTCATCGTGGGCGCGCCGGTGGCCTACCGCTTCGGCGCCGGCTTCGTCCCGTGCCGCAAGGCCGGGAAGCTTCCCTGGCAGGTGCAGAAGGAGGAGTACGTCCTGGAGTACGGCACCGACCTGCTGGAGGTGCACCAGGACGCGGTAGCGGCCGGCGAGCAGGTCCTCGTGGTCGACGACGTGCTGGCCACCGGCGGGACGGCGTCCGCCGCGGTCCGGCTGGTGGAGCGCCTCGGCGGCCAGGTGGTGGGGCTGGGCTTCGTGATCGAGCTTGCGTTCCTGGGGGGGCGCTCCAAGTTGGAGGGTAGGGACATCGTGTCGCTCCTGACCTACGAGTAGCCGGTGGGCACCACCGACCGAGTCCGGGTGCTCCCATGGCGCCGCCAGTTCGCGCCCACCCCTGACGTGCTGGCGCCGCTGGTGGCGGCCTACCGCCAGCGGCACCCGAAGTCCGATTTGGCGCTGATCCAGCGCGCCTTCGAAGTGGCCGACAAGGCCCACGATACGCAGGTGCGCAAGTCGGGAGAGGCGTACATCCACCACCCCGTGGCGGTGGCCACCATCGTGGCCGAGCTGGGCCTCGACGACGTGACGGTGGCGTCGGCCCTGCTCCACGACGCGGTGGAGGACACCGGCGTCACCCTGGAGGAGGTCACCCAGGAGTTCGGGGCCGAGGTGGCCGCCATCGTCGACGGCGTCACCAAGCTGGACCGGCTCCGCTTCGACTCCCGGGAGGCCCAGCAGGCGGCGTCCATGCGCAAGATGCTTGTGGCCATGGCCAAGGACTGGCGGGTCCTGATCATCAAGCTGGCCGACCGGCTGCACAACATGCGGACCATCGCCGCCATGCCGGATTTCAAGCAGAAGCGGACGGCCCAGGAGACGCTCGACATCTTCGCGCCGCTGGCCCACCGGCTCGGCATCCAGGACATCAAGTGGCAGCTGGAGGACCTGGCCTTCGCCACCCTCCACCCCAAGCCCTACGCCGAGATCGAGCAGATGGTGGCCCTGCGGGCGCCGGAGCGGGAGATCTACCTCACCCAGGTGCTGGAGGAGGTGCGGGGCCGGCTGGCCCAGAACCGCATCGAGGCCGACGTCACGGGCCGGCCCAAGCCGCTGTGGTCCATCTACGAGAAGATGGTCATGCGGGGCAAGGAGTTCGATGAGATCTTCGACCTGGTGGGCATCCGGGTCCTGGTCGACTCGGTGAAGGACTGCTACGCCGCCCTCGGGTCCATCCACGCCACCTGGAAGCCGGTGCAGGGCCGGTTCAAGGACTACATCGCCATGCCCAAGTTCAACCTCTACCAGTCGTTGCACACGACGGTGGTGGGGCCCGAGGGCAAGCCCCTCGAAGTGCAGATCCGCACCCGGGAGATGCACCTGCGGGCCGAGTACGGCGTGGCTGCGCACTGGGGCTACAAGGAGGGGTCGCCGCCGAGCGCGGACGCCGCCTGGCTGCACCGCATCGTCGACTGGCAGCGGGAGACGGCCGATCCTCAGGAGTTCATGGAGACGCTGAAGGTCGACCTCGAGCAGGACGAGGTGTTCGTCTTCACGCCGAAGGGCAAGGTCATCACGCTGGCCGCAGGCGCGACGCCGGTCGACTTCGCGTATTC
>JBOGHQ010000387.1:0-3591 GCA_050744785.1 Acidimicrobiales bacterium
CAGCTGGAGCACGCCGCCGTGGTGGACGGCATCGAGCGCCGCTTCGCCGGCGCGGCCGGCGGCGTCGAGCCGGTCCGCAGCGTGCCGACCGCCCCGCCCCGCCCGCTGGCCGTCGATCTCCGCCCCACTGAGCAGGTCCACCTGGTGATGGGCGTGCGCAGCCTGGACCGCCACGACGAGGACCGCTATGCCCTCTCGGTGGTGAACCACGTCCTCGGAGGTGGGCTGTCGTCCCGGCTGTTCCAGAAGGTCCGGGAGGAGCGGGGGCTGGCCTACTCGGTGTACTCCTACCGGTCGGCCTACGCCGACACCGGCTCGCTGGCCGTCTACGCCGGCACCATGCCGGCCCGGGTCAACGAGGTCCTCGACATCATTCGCGACGAGATGGACGACGTGGCCGCGGCGGGCATCACCAGCCGCGAGCTGGAGGTGGCCAAGGGCCACCTGGTGGGGGAGATGGCGCTGGCGCTGGAGGACTCGGCGGCCCGGATGAGCCGCATCGGCCGCCACCAGCTCGTCCACGGCTCCGTGCTCACCGTGGAGGACGTGGTGGCCCGGATCGACGCCGTCACCCTCGAGGGGGCGGCCCGGGTGGCCGGCGAGGTGCTCGGCAACGAGAGGGTCCTGGCGGTGGTGGGCCCGGTGGACGAGAACGCCTTCGACACGCCGCGGGTAGCCTGAACGCGCTATGCGAGTGGGGGTCTTCGGGGCCGGCGGCCGCATGGGCTCCACCGTGTGCCGGGCCGTGGCCGACGACCCCGATCTGGAGCTGGTCGCCGCCGTCGACCCCCATCACCGGGGCATCGACCTGCGCCAGCTGATCGGCCCCGGCGTGTCGGGGATCCAGATCTCCGGTGACGCCGAGGCCCTGGATCTCGCCGGCGCCGAGGTGGCGGTGGACTTCACCGCGGCCGAGGCGGCCCGCTGGAACCTCCAGTGGTGCGCGGCCAACAAGGTACACGCCGTGGTGGGCACCACTGGCCTCACCGATGCCGACTTCGAGCAGCTCCGGGACGCCTTCGTGGACGGCGTCAACTGCTTCGTGGCGCCCAACTTCGCAATCGGGGCGGTGCTCATGATGCGCTTCGCCGAGATGGCGGCGCCCTGGTTCGAGACGGCGGAGGTCATCGAGCTGCACCACGACGCCAAGATCGACGCGCCGTCGGGGACGGCGCTGGCCACCGCCCGGCGCATGGTCGCCGCTTCGCCGGACTGGGCGCCCGACTCCACCCGGGACGAGGTCTCGGCCGGTGCCCGTGGCGCCGACCCGGCCGGCGGGATCCGGGTCCACTCCGTACGGCTCCGGGGGCTGGTGGCCCACCAGGAGGTGCTGCTCGGCACCACGGGCCAGAGCCTCTCCATCCGCCACGACTCCTACGACCGCAGCTCCTTCATGCCGGGGGTGATCCTGGCCGTCAAGGCGGTGGCCGACCACCCCGGGCTCACCGTCGGGTTGGACAACCTCCTCGGCCTCTAGTCCCCGGCCTCGTCCCCGGCCTGGTCCACCGTGCTGCCGGGCTGGTTGAGCTCGCGCTCCATCTCGGTGATGGAGCCGATCTCCGAGGCGCCCGACTTCTTGCCGGTGATGACGAGGAAGGCCACCAGCGCCACCGAGATGGCGGTGAGGGGCCACTGGTAGCGGCGCAGGAAGTCGAGCACGGCGTCGAGGGGACCGGAGAAGACGTCGCCGAAGATGCGCAGCAGGATGAGGGTGACGATGGTCCCGCCCAGGTTCAGGACGAGGAACACCGACGCCTTCATCTTCGACGCCCCGGCCAGCAGGGAGATGATGGCGTTGGGGGCGATGGCCACCATGGGGTAGGCGGCCTTCTTGAACCAGTCCTCGTAGATGGTCACCGAGGCGGCGCCCTCGCCCAGCTTGCGCTCCAGCCACCGCACGCCCGCGTCGCCGTAGCGGCGGCCGAGCAGGAAGTAGAGGGGGTCGGCCAGCATCTGGCGGCCCACCCCGACGACGAAGAAGGTCACCGGGTCCAGCCGGTTGACGGTGAGTACCAGGTAGCGCTTGCGGGTGTTGAGCAGGATGAGCCACAGCGGGTGCTCCACGGCCAGGGTGGGGGCCAGGGCGTCGCCCACGTAGGCCCCGATGCTGAGCACGACGATGGGCACCAGGAGGAGGTACAGGGCCCGGCGGCTGGAGGGCGTGGGGGCGTCGTTGTCCATGACCGGCCCCGAACGGTACCCGCGCGTCGCCGCACCGCCGCTGGTGGGGGTACAAATGAGGCATGGACGAGGGGCGCGGGCGGAACGAGGTCGAGGAGCTGGAGGCCGTCCTGTCGGTGGTCAACGCCGACGCCGACGAGGCCGTCCACGCCGTCCGCGACAACGCCGACGCCATCTTCACCTGGGACTACGAGAAGGGCGCCCGGCCCAAGCTGGAGCGCCTCTACGAGAAGTCCAAGACCTCCATGTGGAACGCCCGCACCGACCTGGCCTGGGACACCGAGGTGGACCAGGAGCAGGTGGTGGCCAACAACAACTTCGCGGCCCAGAGCCTCCTGGGCGGCAACGCCGACGTGTCCGGCACGCCGCTGGCCGCGTGGAGCGACAAGGAATGGCTCCAGTTCGGCATCGAGAGCCAGAACTGGACGCTGTCGCAGTTCCTGCACGGCGAGCAGGGTGCCCTGGTGTGCACGGCCAAGATCGTCGAGTCGGTGCCCTGGATCGACGCCAAGTACTACGCCGCCACCCAGGTGATGGACGAGGCCCGCCACGTCGAGGTGTTCGCGCGCTACCTGGACGAGAAGCTGTCCGGGCACTACCCGATCAACGCCCACCTCAAGCTGCTGCTGGACGACATCCTCAACGACAGCCGCTGGGACATGACCTACCTGGGGATGCAGATCATGGTGGAGGGCCTGGCCCTGGCCGCCTTCGGCTTCATCCACCAGCTCTCCACCGAGCCGCTGCTCAAGCAGATGCTGCGCTACATCATGAACGACGAGGCCCGCCACGTGGCCTTCGGCGTGCTCAGCCTCCACGACTTCTACGGCGAGCTCACCGACGCCGAGCTGAAGGAGCGCCAGGAGTTCGCCTACGAGGCGGCGGTGCGCATGCGGGACCGCTTCCTCCAGCAGGAGGTCTGGGAGCGCATGGGCATCTCTCCCAAGATCGCCGCCCCGCTGGTGCAGTCGGCGCCGGAGCGGCTCATGTTCCAGTCCATGCTGTTCTCCCGCATCGTGCCCAACTGCCGCCGCCTGGGCCTGCTGGACGCCAACGGCGGCTGGCTGCGGGAGCGGTTCACCGAGCTCGGCGTCATCGGGTTCGAGCACTGGGCCGACCCCGAGCACGAGGCCATGTTCGCCCTGGCCGAGGGCGGCGGGCAGGCGCAGCCCGCCTGAGATCCGGTCCCCTTTCGCGCCCTTCGGGGCGAGAGGGACGGAACGCCGAAAGGAAGCGGCCCGTCCTGCCGACACTCTCGGCATCGACCAGCGTCGACCACTCAGCGCTGCGGCCGCTCGGGCTGCGGCGCCACCCACCGCGGTCCGGGCCCGGGCCGGGGCGGGCAGGCTCCTGCCCGCGGCTGGGGCGGGGGCGCTGGTCCTGCTCCACCTGGCCTGGGCGCTGCTGGGC
>JBOGHQ010000388.1:0-2496 GCA_050744785.1 Acidimicrobiales bacterium
CCCTTCTCCAGCCTCGACGTCACCCTGCGGGCCGAGCTGCGGGCCGAGGTGCGCCGCATCCTGCGGGCCGAGGAGGCCACCGCCCTCCTCGTCACCCACGACCAGGACGAGGCCCTGGCCATGGGCGACCAGGTCGCCGTCATGCTGGAGGGCCGGCTGGCCCAGGTGGGCCCGCCCGAGGCCGTGTACCGGGGGCCGGCGGCGCCGGCGGTGGCGTCGTTTCTCGGTGATGCCAACCTCTTCTCGGGCCATGCCCGGGCCGGCGTGCTCGAGACCGTGATCGGGCCCGTGACCATGGGTGGCCCGGACGGCCCGGCGACGCTGCTGGTGCGGCCCGAGGACCTCGACCTGGAGGAGGTCACCGACGGCGCCGGGGTGGTGGTGGGCGTGGAGTACTACGGCCACGACCAGCTGGTGAGCGTGGACCTCGACGGCGGGGCCCAGGTGCGGGCCCGCCTCCACGCCCAGCGCCGTCTCGGGGTGGGGACGCGGGTGCGCCCCCAGGCCCGCAGCGCCTACCGCCTCCCCTAGCCACGGAAGCTTCCGGTCTCGGAACCGGGGCCGGAGGGGGTGGGAACCCGAGACCGGTCCGGGGCGCGTCAGGGGCGGGCCGCGCCGGCCGGCTGGAGGAGCCGCTGCATCACCACCACGTCCAGCCAGCGCCCGAACTTTCGGCCCACCTCCCGTTCCACCCCCACCAGCTCGAAGCCGCAGGCCCGGTGCAGGGCGATGGAGGCCTCGTGGCCGCCCACGATGCGCCCGATCACGGAGTGGAACCCGTGCCGGCCGGCCAGGCTGACCAGCTCGCCCAGGACGGCCCGGCCCACCCCCTGGCCCCGCCAGGCGCCGTCCACGTACACCGAGTCCTCCACCGTGGTGCTGTAGGCGGGGCGGTCGCGGTAGGGGGAGAGGGACCCGAATCCCACCACCGGCCCGCCCACGGCCGCCTCGGCCACCACCGCCGGGTGGGCGCCGGCGTGGGCGGCCAGCCAGGCCCGCTGGTCGTCGGGGCTGCGGGGCACCAGGTCGAAGGTGACCGTCGAGCCGGTGACCTCCCGGTTGTAGATCGTGCGCAGCGCCTCGGCGTCATCGAGCCGGGCCAGGCGGACGATCACAGGAGAGGGGTCGGGCACGGCGAACTATCATGGCCGGTCGCAGCCGGCAGGCTGCGGTCCCTTCCGCCCTCTTAGCTCAGTCGGCAGAGCACAGCCATGGTAAGGCTGGTGTCGTGGGTTCGATTCCCACAGAGGGCTCGCCCTGGCGGCGTAGCTCAGTTGGTCAGAGCACACGGCTCATAATCGTGTGGTCGTCGGTTCGAGTCCGACCGCCGCTACCCTCCGCCCTTTCTGAACGCTCAGGTCCGCGTACCGGACCTGAGCGTTCAGAGAATGAGGCGGCCGGGCGGCGATGCCGTAGAATTCCGCCATGGCCCGGAACGAGAAGCGCATCAAGGTCACGCTGGCGTGCGAGGTGTGCAAGCGCCGCAACTACATCACCATGAAGAACAAGACCAACGACCGCGAGCGCATCGAGCTGCAGAAGTACTGCCGCTGGGACCGGCGCCACACCGCCCACAAAGAGACGCGGTGAGGCTGGGCGGCAGCCGCCGCCACCGTCCGTAACCTTCTTCCCACCCGGAGAGTCGAACGAGCTGATGGCGCTGGACATGGCCGGCCTCGTCGCCGCCGCCAAGGCGGGTGACAAGGGGGCCTTCACCGAGTTGGTGCGGGCCACCTACGCCGAGTCCTACACCCTCGCCTTTCGACTCACCGGCAACGCGGAGGATGCGCAGGACGTGGTGCAGGAGGCCTACGAGCGGGCCTACAAAGGCCTCAAGCGCTACCGCGGTGACGCCAAGTTCACGACGTGGATGTACCGCATCACCGCCAACTGCGCCAAGAACCACATCGTGAAGGGCTCCAAGAACCGCCACGAGACCATCGACGACGACGTCGAGGTCTCCGACGACCGCCCCGGCCCCGAGGCCCGCCTCGGCACCGCTGACGACCGCCGGGCGCTCAACCAAGCGCTGCAGAGCCTGCCGCCCGACATGCGGGCGGTGGTGGTGCTGCGCGACGTCTACGACCTCCCCCACGAGGCCATCGCGGCCGAGCTGGGGATCAGCGAGGGCGCGGCCAAGGTGCGCCTGCACCGGGCCAGGAAGAAGCTCCGGGAGCGGCTGTTCCCGCTCCGGGGCGAGGGGGGCTCCCAGGAGGTGGACGCTCGTGCAGTGTGACCATGTCGCTGACCGGTTGCCGCAGATCGTGGACGGCTCGGAGCGGGCCGCGCCCGACGTGCTGGCCCACGTCGAGGCCTGCCTGCGCTGCCAGGCCGAGTTGGTCCAGTACCGCAGGCTGCTGAAGGCCCTCCGCCAGCTGCGCACCGACGTCCTCGAGCCCGCCCCCGGCACCCTCACCGCCATCCTGGCCAGCCTGGAGGCGGTCGGGGAGCGGGGCGCCATGCGCTCGCTCCTCAACGGGCGGCGGGGCGCCTACC
>JBOGHQ010000389.1:0-2187 GCA_050744785.1 Acidimicrobiales bacterium
GCACCGAGGAGACCACCACCGGCGTCATCCGGCTGCGGGCCATGGAGGCCGACGGCGCCCTGCGGTTCCCCATCGTGGCCGTCAACGACGCCGACACCAAGCACATGTTCGACAACCGCTACGGCACGGGGCAGTCCACCCTGGACGGCATCGTGCGGGCCACCAACGTGCTGCTGGCCGGCAAGCGGATCGTCGTGGCCGGCTACGGCTACTGCGGCAAGGGTGTGGCCAGCCGGGCCCGGGGCATGGGCGCCCAGGTGTACGTCACCGAGATCGACCCGTTGCGGGCCCTGGAGGCGGTCATGGACGGCTTCCGGGTGGTGTCCATGGAGGAGGCGGCGCCGGAGGGCGACATCTTCATCACCGTCACCGGCAACCGCGACGTGCTGCGCCGGGAGCACTTCACCGCCATGAAGGACGGCGCCATCCTCGCCAACTCCGGCCACTTCGACATCGAGATCGACCTGGTTGCCCTGGCCGACCTGGCCGGCTCCGGCCGGCGTGCGGTGCGCCCCTTCGTGGAGGAGTTCAGCGTGGCCGACCGCCGGGTGCTGGTGGTCGCCGAGGGCCGGCTGGTGAACCTGGGCGCGGCCGAGGGCCACCCCGCGGCGGTGATGGACATGAGCTTCGCCAACCAGGCCCTGGTGGTGGAGTGGGTCGTCCTCCACAGCGCCGGCCTGGAGAAGCGGGTCTACGACGTGCCCAAGGAGATCGACCGGGAGGTGGCCCGCCTCAAGCTCGACAGCATGGGCGTGGCCGTCGACCGCCTCACCCCGGAGCAGCAGGAGTACCTCTCCAGCTGGACGGTGGGCACCTGACCACCACTCCCGAGTAAATAACGTCCGGATTCCGGACGTTATTTACTCGGGAGCTGGGATGGCACGGTGATCCGGGCGACGTACGAGCTGGAGCCGGACGGGTCGGCGGCGGCGCTGGCCGTGGCGGCGACGGTGGGCGTGCCGGACGGGCCGGCGTTCGTGCGGGGCCAGGTGGTGGAGGAGGGCGGCGGGCGGGCCGTGATCGATGTCCCGGACGAAGCGTTCGGCGGCAGCCTGCCGGCGCTGCTGTCGGCCCTGGTGGGCGGGGAGGCCGGCGAGGACCGCTCGCTGACCCGCTGCCGGCTGGTGGGGCTGGACCTTACGGCCGGGTTCCTGCCCGGACCGTCCTTCCCGGCGCCGGCCGGGGTGGGGGTGGGGGCCATCGTGAAGCCGTCGCTGGGGCTGGGGCCGGCGGCGGTGGCCGAGATCGCCGGGGCCGCGGCGGCCGGCGGCGCCGTCCTGGTGAAGGACGACGAGAAACTGGGCGACCCGCCGTGGTGCCGGCTGGAGGAGCGGGTGACGGCCGTGGCGGCGGCGGTGGGCCGGTCGGTGGTGTACTGCGCCAACGTGACGGGGCCGGTGGAGTCGCTGGTGGAGCGGGCTGGGCGGGCCGTGGCCCTCGGGGCCACCGGGGTGATGGTGAACGCCTTCGTCATGGGGCTGGACGCGGTGCGGGCCCTGCGCGATGCCGCCCTCGGTGTGCCCGTGTTCGCCCACCGGGTGGGGTCGGGGCCGCTGGCCCGCAACGAGCGGTTCGGCGTGGCGCCGGCGGTGCTGGCCGGGCTGACCCGGCTGGCCGGAGCCGACTACGTGATCGTGGGTTCCTTCGGCGGCACGCTGTTCGAGACCGACGAGCAGGTGCGGGCCTCGCTGGACGCGCTGCGCCGGCCCTTGGACGGCGGGGCCGCACCGGTGGCGGTGATCGGCGGCGGCATCGGGCCCGACAACGCCCGGGCCCAGGTGGAGGCGGCCGGCGGCGGCGGGCTGCTGGTGCTGGTGGGCTCGGCCGCCTACCGCCATCCCGGGGGTCTCGAGGCGGGGGTGCGGGCCACGTGCGAGGCGGTGGCGTGACCACGGACCCCATCCCGCCCACCATCGAGTGGCGGGACGGACGGGTGCGGCTGGTGGACCAGCGCCGGCTGCCGGGGGAGCTGGCCTTCCTGGAGACCGCCACCGTGGAGGAGCTGTGCGACGCCATCCGCACCCTGGCCGTGCGGGGCGCACCCGCCCTCGGCGTGGCTGGGGCCATGGGGGTGGCCCTGGCGTCGGTGACCGGACGGGACCTGGACCAGGCGGCCGCCCAGCTGGTGGCCACCCGGCCCACCGCCGTGAACCTGGCGTGGGGGGTGGCCCGGGCCCGGGCCGCGGC
>JBOGHQ010000390.1:0-4797 GCA_050744785.1 Acidimicrobiales bacterium
GGGCCAGCGCGCCCACCGGCTCCGGCTCGCGGCCGAAGGGGGCCCACGCCACGCCGCCGTCCCGCTGGTCCAGCCACGGCCCGTTGCGGGCCATGGCCCGCACCCGGGCGGCCCCCTCGGCCGGCAAGGGGAGCTGGGGCGCCACCCCGGCCGGTGCGTCGCCCTTGACGGCCAGCGGCAGGGCGCCGGTCGGCCCGAACACGACCAGGGCCGCGCCGGCCAGGCTGCGCAGCACCCGGACCTCGTCGCACAGCACCGCGGCGGTGCCCTCGGCGGTGGCCTCGGGGTGCATCCGGCACAGGGCGGCGGCGATGGCCGACCGCTCCGCCAGCCGGCGTTCGAGGTGCTCGGCCCAGGCGGCCCGGCCCCGCAGCTGGGCCCGCACCCGTGCCAGCAGCTCCTCGGGGTGGAACGGCTTGACCACGTAGTCGTCGGCGCCCTGCTGCAGACCCCGTACCCGGGCCGCCACGTCGTCCTCGCCGGTGACGATCAGCACGGGCAGGGTGCGGGTCGCCTCGTCCGACCGCAGCCGGGCCAGCACCTGGAGCCCGCTCATGCCCCCCAGGTTGCTGTCCAGCAGCACGACGCCGTACGGGCGCCGGCCGGCCAGGTCGATGGCCTGGGGCCCGGTGCTGGCCTCCTCCACCCGCAGGCCGGCGCCCCCGAGCGTCTCGGCCAGGAGCCGGCGGACCACCGGGTCGTCGTCCACGACCAGCACGGGGTGGACGCTCTCGCCCGCGGCCAACGGCACCCTCTGTCCTCCTTCGTCCCGTCTGGACGATCCATGTTGCCACTGCCGGCGGCCCGTCGACCTCCGGCCCCTGCGGGCGCTACGACGTGGTACCGGTCTCGCCGCGGAGGAAGCGCTCCAGCTCGGCGCCGATCTCGTCGCCGGTGGGCAGTTCGTCGGGGTCGAAGGGAGGGGCCACCTGCTCGGCGTCCACCGCCTCCTCCAGGGCCCGCACCATGTTGCTGTGCTCCTCGCTGGCGGCGATGAGCCCGTCGATGCGGGCGTTGGCCAGCCCGGCCGCGCTGTGGAGGTCGGCGCTGTCGAGGTCGAGCCCGGCCACCGACGCCAGCCCGTCGACCAGGGCGGCGCTGGCGGCGGGGTAGGGCATGGCCGCCGCGTAGTGGGGCACGCGGGCCCACAGCCCCACGGCCGGGATGCCGGCCGCGCCGAAGCCCTCCAGGAGGGCGGCGCTGATGGGCGCGGGCAACGTGTGGGTGCCCCGCACCACGCCGACCTGCTCGGCCAGGTCCAGCGACGCCGACGTGGGGGCGGTGGCCACCAGCTTCACGGGGCGGGTGTGGGGGACCGACAGGGGAAAGGCGCCCAGGGTGACCACCTGGCGCACGCCCAGCTCCTGGCCGAGCTCCACCACCGAGGCCACGAAGGTCCGCCAGGCCAGGTCCGGCTCCGGCCCCACCAGGCTCATCACGTCCCGCCCGGCCCCGTCCTTCCACGCCCGCAGCTCGATCTCGGGCCAGCTCAGCTCTTCGGCCAGCCCGTTGGAGATGCGCACCACGGGCCGGCGGTCCCGGAAGTCCACGAATCGATCGGCGTCGAAGGCAGCCACCACCTCGTTGGGCGCGGCGGCCAGCAGGTGGGCCATGGCCGAGGCGGCGCCCAGGCCGGCGTCGATCCAGCCGTCCAGGAACAGCACCAGCACCGGCCCGCCCAGCTCGACCGGGGTCACGCGGCGGTAGGGCGGTCCCACGCCGTCACGCTAACCCCGGGGTGGCGCCGGCACGACCCGGTCCGGGGCCTGCTTGCCTCTCGTTGCTCCCCGTGCTATTTCAGTGCGGCATGACGGAGATCCGCCTCCGGCCCGGGCCCTACCGGCCCGACACCCAGCTGCCCACCCTCCTGGGAAAGGAGCGGGAGCCGCCCGGCGACCCCAGCCAGCCCTTCGCCGTGTACGAGGGGCCCCACGGCCCCATGGAGGGTTACCTGGTGGAGGACCGGAGGGCCACCGTGGTCCGCGGTCCTGCGCTGGCCGAGCCCGTGCACCTGGCCTGGGGATTGGACGCCGGGGCCGACCGGGACTGGCTGCGCCGGCTGATGAACGGCATCTCCTGCCGTGTCGGGAGCACCGAGGTGGTGCTCCGGCAGCGCCGCTTCGGGTTCACCCGCGCCGCCCGGGGGGTGCAGATCTCGGCCGGTGACCGGGCCTACCTGGCCCGCCTGCGCCGCTACAAGACCTACGTGGTGGAGCGGGCCGGTGGCGAGGAGCTGGCCCGGTACCCACGCCCTGGCCAGGAGGTCGGGTGGCTCCGCGACGACGCCGATCAGCTGGAGGCGGTGCTGGTCTTCCTGCTGGACGCCAGCGGCCTTCGCCTGGAGCCGGCTGCCAGCCTTCCGTAGTGTTTCATTGACTTTCATTTAGTCTCGGGGCAAGATGGCGGCGTGAGTGCCGTCGGTCTCGATCCGGTCGCGGCTCCCGTCGTGGCCACCGTCCTGGAGCGGGCGGCCGCCGACCTGGAGGCGCAGGCCGGTCGCATCGTCGGCATTCTCGAGGCCGCCGGCGAGCAGGTCGGCGCCGCCGCCCTGGCCCGGGGCGTGGCCGGCGAGGTGCGGGAGGGGGCCGAGGACCTGCGCCGGCGGGCGGAGGACCTGCTGGACGACGCCACCGCCCTGCTGCGGGAGCTGGCCGGCTTCGTGGCTGGCGACGTCCTCCACCTGTGGAACGGCGGCGCCGAGGACGACATGGCGTGGGGGACGTGGCTGGCCGGGCTCCTGCGGGAGCAGCGCCTGGCCGTGTTCCTGGCCCGGGGGGGACGGATCGCCCAGGCCAACCCGCTGCCGCTGTTCAACAACGGCCTGGTCGGCCGCCAGGTGGTGCGGCTGCCCGGGATGGCCTGGCTGGGGAGCCCGGCCACCTCCACGGTGCTCCGGCGGGCCGGCATCGCCGGCGGGCTGTTCACCGGCGTGACGGGCACTGTCGACCTGGTCCAGCAGGGCCACCCCGTCGACGCCTACCGCCGGGACGGCGCCGGCTTCGTGGCCGACGTGGCCGGCACCGCCTTCGGGTACTCCTCGGCCGCCTTCCTGGCCGCCCCCAACCCCGTCACCGGCGCGGTGATGGCCGGCACCGGCCTGGTGTGGCTCGGGGCCGAGGCGTGGGACCACCGGGAGGAGATCGCCGACGCATGGAACGCCGCCACCGGCTGGGCCGAGGACCGCCTCGACGACGTGGGCGGCTGGGCCGGCGACCGCCTCGACGACCTCGCCTTCTGGGATTGACGACGATGGCGCTGCTCGACCCCGCCCACGCCACGCTCCGGCTCAGCCGGGACGAGCTGGCCGCCCTCCTGCTGGTCGCCGCCGACCCCAGCAGCCCCAGCCTGCGCCACACCGGGATGGCTGCGGCTGCCGGCGCCCTGGCCGAGGCCGGCGCGGTGGTCGCCGGCCGGCCCGCCCCTTCGGTGGCGGTCCTGGCCGGGGTGGTTGCCCGGCCGCAGCTGCGCCTGGTGGTCGAGATCGAGCGGGGCGGTGCCGTGGTGGGGAACGGCGCCTGGGCCACGCCGGACGGGGCCGTGGTGGGCCGCTCGGTCGGTGCGGACGACGTCGAGCTCACCCTCTCCGATCCGGTGTCGCTGCCGTTCGCCGTGGCCGCACTGGTGGGCCTGGGCCGCCGCCCGGCCTGCCCGGCGACGGGGCCCGTCGTCACCACGGTGGCCGACCTCGACGAGATCATGGCCTCGGTGGCCGGCGGCGGGGCGGCCCGCGCCGCTCGCCACGCCCGGTGCCGGGGCCACCCGGCCGCCGCGGCGGTGCTGGACCTGGCCGCCCACCGCACCCACTCGTGGCGGGCCTGGTCGTCGTGGATGGACGGCAGGGGGGCCGTGGTCGAGGCCGGCCTCACCGTGGTCGACGGCGGCCAGCGGGGACTCTGGCGTTGTGTGGCCGGCTCCGATGGCGAGCCCGGCCCCGGCACCGAGCTCACCCTCACCCCCGCCACGCCGGCGGAGGTGTGGCAGGCCCTGCTGGGGCTCCTGCCGTGGTCGGGGAAGGACCCGGCCCGGCCGTAAGCTGGCCGCTATGGCCGATGTCACCGACGCCACATTCGAGCGCGATGTCATCCAGCGTTCCTCCACGGTGCCCGTGGTGGTGGACCTCTGGGCGGCCTGGTGCGGCCCGTGCCGCACGCTGGGCCCCATCATCGAGAAGGTCGTGGCCGAGACGGGCGGGGCGGTGGAGCTGGTCAAGGTGGACGTGGACGCCAACCCCGGTGTGGCGGCCGCCTTCCGGGTCCAGTCCATCCCCGCCGTGTTCGCCCTGAAGGACGGCCAGGTGGTCGACACCTTCATCGGCGCCGTGCCCGAAGCCCAGGTGCGCCAGTTCGTGGAGCGGCTGGCGCCGGCCCGGAGCGAGGTCGACCTGCTGGTCGAGAAGGGCGACGAGGCCTCGCTGCGGGCCGCCCTCGACCTCCAGGCCGACCACCCTGCCGCCGTGGTGGGGCTGGCCCAGCTCCTGGTGGAACGGGGCCACTCGGCCGAGGCCGTGGAGCTGCTGGACCGGGTGCCGGAGACGGCCGAGGTGCGCCGGGTGGCGGCCCTGGCCCGGGTGGGCGAGGACGGGCCGGCCGGCGGCCCCACCGCCGAGCTGGACGCCCTCCTCGATCGGGTCAAGGGTGACGACGAGGCCCGGCAGCGCTTTCTGGACCTGCTCGAGGTGCTCGGCCCCGACGACCCCCGCACCTCGCAGTACCGCAAGGCCCTCACCGCCCGCCTGTTCTAGGCCCCACCCGCCGCACCCCACCGGTTCTGGTCCCGGTACCGGTACCGGATCGGTAC
>JBOGHQ010000391.1:0-1502 GCA_050744785.1 Acidimicrobiales bacterium
GGGCAGGCCCGCACCCAGGAGCCCGGCGTCGACGCGGCGGGCGATGGCGGCGTCCCAGCCCACCTCGGCCCGGACGGGGACGCCGAGCACAGCCTCGACGTCGTGGCGGCCCAGGGCCCGGCCCTCCTCGTTCACCAGGACCACGCCCGACGGCCGGATGGGCGCGGCCAGGGCCCGCCGCAGGGCCATGTAGCAAGGCCGTAGGACCAGTAGTGAGAGGCCCGCCGCCCCAGCCACGGCCAGGCCGAGGGCGGCCTCCGGCGGCCCGCAGTCGACCACGGCGTGACCACCGCCGCCCAGGGCAGCGGCCAGCCGCTCCCCACCCGAGGCGCCCAGGGGCGACGCACCCCTGGGCAGGAGGCGCAGGCCGGGAGCGACCTCCACCACGAGCCGCCCGAGGGCGTCGGCCGCCACGTCCGAGCCCGATGCCACCCATTCGGCCACACCGGGACCGGGTGGATCAGGGATGCCGAGGGCGGCCGGGAGGTCGCCCCCGAGGTCCACCAGGGTGGCTCCCTGAGGGGCGGCCGACGACAGCAGCACACCGAGGGCGGCGGCCACCACCGTGGTGCCGCTCCCTCCCTTCACCGACCAGCAGGCGACCAGCACGCAAGTCCTCCCGGACGCGCCGAACAGGCTCCGGGGGAAGGGATGGCGGCGACTGTAGGGCGGCGGTGCCGGCGCCGCAAGGGGTTCAGGCCGGAAGGTTTCCCGGCCCGCCCGGCCGGTTACGGATCAACCGTGCGTGGCGCCTGGCCCCTCCTGGCGATCCCGGGGACGTGCGCGCTGCTGGCCCTGCTGCTGTTCATGTCGGCCTACGCCGAGCAACGCTTCCTGTCGCCCCGCTCGCTCATCCGCCGCGCCGTGCGGGCGCGCAACACCCCGGAGTTCGCAGAGGCCTTCGTGGCCCGCCAGTTCGACCGACTCCTCCGGGAGGAGTCGGTCCTCCGGGAGGGGTCGGTCCGCTAACTGGCGCTATTCGACCCGCAGCTTCTTGGCTGCGACGGCGCCCAGGGCGATGATGATCACCAGCAAGAGCAGCTTCTTCATGGCCGCCACCCTAGTAGAGTCGCCGGGCCGGCGGCGCCGGCGAGGAGGTGTCCGGCGACCTGGTGGCGCCCCCCGCCTTCAAAGCGGGTGGGACGGGCGATCCCCGTCCGGCGGGTTCGATTCCCGTCCACCTCCGCTCTGTTTGCCCGCCCAGCCTTCAGCGGGCTGACTCCTCGCGGAGCACTCGCTCGAACTGGCGGGCCACGAAGGCCTCGGCGAGCTCCGGCGTGTTGCGAGCCCGGACGGCGCTGCGGACCAGCCACCGTGGCGACAGGAAGCGCTGCTCGGCGTAGGCGGACATGAACAGCACCAGGCCGAGCAGTACGCATGTTCCGGGGACCGCCACCAACACCCACAGGCCGCTCATGGTTCATGCGTAACCGGCGCCGCGCGCCGGGAAACCTTCGTTCCACCCCTTGCCGGCACCGGGCCGGTCCCCTACAGTCGAAGCC
>JBOGHQ010000392.1:0-2199 GCA_050744785.1 Acidimicrobiales bacterium
CGGGCCGCCGAGGACCTGGTGCTGGGCGACCCCCTGTCGGGGGTGGGCAGCGACCTGCGCAAGGTGGCCGACCTGGCCCGCAGCATGGTGTGCGAGCTGGGCATGAGCGAGGGCGTGGGCCTGGTGCCGCCCGCCGGCGCCCCCACGTCGAACGAGGCGGTCCGCACCATCGAGGCCGAGGTGCGCCGCATGGTCGACGACGCCTACGCCCGGGCCCGCCGGGTGCTGGTGGCGTGGCGGTCGGCCCTCGACGCGGTGGCTGGCGCCCTGCTGGAGCACGAGACCCTCTCGGCCGACGACCTCCAGCGCATCGCCGGCTCACCGCCCGTGCTGGGCCCGGTGGCCGAGCCCAGCCACATGCGCGTCGTGCCCCCGTCGGCCTGGTGAGGGCGGCGCGGGCGGGGCGGTGGTGCAGCGCACCCTGATGCGGCGCCGGCTGGCGTGGGGCGCGGCCGTCGCGTTGGCCGGCATCGGCGCCGTCCTGGTGGCCACGTCGCTGGGCGGCTCCGGTCCTGGGCGCGAGGGCGCGGTGCGGCCGGTCGACGCCGGCGCCCGCAACCGGACCGACGTCACCGCCCACAACTCGCCGACCCTGGTCGCCAACCCGACCCGGCCCGCCAACCTGGTAGTAGTCAACCGGGTCGACTCACCGCTGTTCTCGTGTGCCGTCCACATCTCGTTCGACGGGGGCCGCCAATGGGAGCCGGGCCGGCTGCCCTTCCCGGCCGGCGAGGAGGACCCGCCCCGCTGCTTCGCCCCAGACGCCGCCTTCGGCCCCGACGGGCGCCTGTACGTGTCGTTCGTGACCCTCGCCGGCCCCGGGAACGTGCCCCACGCCGGCTGGACGACCACCTCCACCGACGGCGGCCGCTCCTTCGGCGCGGCGGCCCGCCTCACCGGGCCGCTCGGGTTCCAGCTGCGGGTGGCGGCCGACCCGGAGCGGGCCGGGCGGGTGTGGGCCAGCTGGCTCCAGGCCTCCGGCACCGGGACCCTGTCGTTCCCCGACACCGGCAACCCGGTCATGGTGGCCCGCTCCGACGACGGTGGCACGAGCTGGTCGGCGCCGGTGCGGGCCAGCGCAGCCACCCGGGCTCGCGTGGTGGCGCCCAGCATCGCGTCCGGCGCCGGCGGGGACGTGTACGTGCTGTACCTGGACGTGGGCGACGACCGCCTCGACTACCACGGCGCCCACCAGGGCAGGGGTGGTGAGCCCGACGCCGGCCCCTGGTCGCTGGTGCTGGCCCGCTCGACCGACGGGGGCGCCACGTGGGCGGAGACACTGGTCGACGGCGCCGTCGTCCCCACCGAACGATTCATCGTGTTCATCCCGCAGAGCCCCTCGCTGGCCGTCGACCCCGCCCGCCACCGCGTGTACGCCGCCTTCCACGACGGCCGGGACGGCGATGCCGACGTGCGGGTGTGGGCCTCGGCCGACGACGGCGGCCACTTCGGCCCGCCCGCCCGGGTGAACGACAACCCGGTGCGAGACGGCACGGCCCAGTACCTCCCCCGCCTGGCCGTGGCGCCCGGTGGCCGCCTCGACGTCGCCTTCTACGACCGCCGGGACGACCGGGCCGACCACCGCAACGAGGTGTCCCTCCAGTCCTCCTCCGACGCGGGCCGCAGCTTCGGCCCGCGGGTGGCCGTGTCCGACCGGTCCTTCGACGCCGGCATCGGCTTCGGCAGCGAGCGGGGCCTACCCGACCTGGGCAGCCGGTTGGCCCTTGTGAGCGACGCCGACCGGGCCCGAGTGGTGTGGACCGACACCCGCGCCGGCACGGTGGCCTCCGGCAAGCAGGACCTGGCCGTGGCTGTGGTCCGGCTCCGCCAAGGCGCCGGCTTCCGGTTCGCCCTCGGCGTCCTCGGGGTGGTCGCCGTCCTGGCCGGAGCGACGGTCGCCCTCGGCCCGCTGGCCCGGTCCCTGTCCGTCCCCGGGTAGGCCTGGCCCGGGGGCGGCCGCCATTCGGTACCACGGTCAGAAATCGCCCTGGCAGGGCGTGAAGTGACCGCAGTAGCGGCCGGCGACGACCGCGGGGTCATCCGAACGGATGACACCCGTTCGGCCAGCGGGCACCACCAGCAGCGATCGCCGTTCGACGCGACGGAGCCGGGGCCGAGCGGCGATCACAAGCGGCGACACACACGAGCCGGCCCACCCCGGGACGGCGACCCACAAAGGAGGAAACACCGATGTTCACC
>JBOGHQ010000393.1:0-2702 GCA_050744785.1 Acidimicrobiales bacterium
CTGCGGGCCCGGCGCGTCGGCGGGCACCACGGGGGCCTCGTCCGGCACCGCCGCGCCGGCGGTGGCCACGGCGGCCATCAGGGCGGCCCCGGCGGCGAAGAGGAACAGCATGGTGCCGGCCCGCTCGTCGACCACGGCGGCATAGAGGAGGCCCGTGGTCAGGGCCATGCCGCCCAGGGCGACGAGCAGCTTGGAGACCGGGCTCAGCATGGCGGCCTACTTCAGCACGATGACCGTGTACCACACGGCCAGGGAGGCGAGGACGGAGAACTGCCAGACGATGGCGGCGGCGCGCGGCATCTCGGCGTCGGGCTCCAGCAGCTGGCGCCCGGCCACCCGGAACAGGGTGAGCGACACCAGGGCCACGGCCAGCCCCACGACGATGCCGAGCACCATGGTCATGGCCGCCACGATCAGGCCGTAGGGGTGGCTCACGGCGTCGAACTCCACCTGGCTGGCGGCATAGGACAGCAGGTTGAGGAAGGCGCAGCCGAGGCCGACGGTGAGGGCGAAGCCGGCCAGCGCCTGCTTGCGCTCCCCCCGGCGCAGGGCCTGGACGCCCCACTCGACCGTCACCGAGGACAGCACCATGGTGATGGCCATGAGGTTGCCCCAGTACTGGTCGATCTCCACGTCGCCGGGGGGGAAGGCGTCGGTGAGCCGGCGCATGTGGAGGTAGGCGCCGATGAGGGCGCCGAACAGCATGGTGCCGCCGATGACGGCGAAGGTGGCCGCCATGGTGACCACGCCCCGGGGCTTGGTGCCACCGGCGGACGGGAGGGCCAGGGTGGGGCTAGCCATCATTGGCCTCGGCGGCCCGGCCGTCGCGGCGCAGGTCGAGCAAGGGGTGGGCGGATCGGACCTCGGGCACGGCGTCGAACCCGGCGGGGGGCGGCGGAGAGGCGGTGGCCCACTCCAGGGTGTGGCCCTCGTAAGGGTCGTCGGGACCGGCCGCCGTGGCCCGGCCCGCCATGGCGGCGATCACGTCGGCCAGCAAGGCCAGGGCTCCCACCACGACGGCCGCGCCCCCCAACGCGGCCAGCAGGCCGTAGGTGGAGGCGCTGGAGCTGAACGGGAAGTCGCGCACGTGGGACGGGGCGCCGTCGTAGCCCAGCAGATAGCTGCCCAGGCCCAGGAGGAAGAAGCCGCCGAACAGCCCCAGGAAGGCCAGCCGCCCGAGCCCGGCCGACAGCTCCCGGCCGAACAGCTTGGGAGCCCAGTGGTAGACGGCGCCGGCCAGCAGCAGGGTGGGGGCGCCGAAGGCCACGGTGTGGAGGTGGCCGGTGGTCCAGGCCGACCCGTCCACCCCCACCGCACCGGCGATGGCGGCGTGCAGGGCGCCGGTGCCGGCCAGGGCCACGGCCCCACCGACGAAGAGCAGGCTGGCGTGGCCCCGGGGCATGCCCTTGGCCAGGGTGCCCAGCCAGACCAGCACCAGGAGGGCCACCGGGGCGGCCGTGAGGGTGGTGAGCACCGAGTAGGTGGGCAGCACCACGGCGTCGGCCACCTTGGTGCCGGCCGCCCACGCCGCCAGGCTCAGCACGGCGAAGAGGGACAGGGCACCCCTGGCTGCGTTCAGGCTCAGGAGCGGACGGCGGGCGTGGGTGGCCACGATGTCGCAGGCCGCCCCCAGTCCGGGCAGGGCGAGGAGGTAGATCTCGGGCCGGCCGAACAGCCACACGGCGTGCTGCCAGATGGTCTGGCCGGGGATGTGCTCGGGGCGGAAGAACGAGGCCCCGAAGCGCTGGTCGATGTACACGAGCACCAACCCGCCCAGGAACACCGGCGTGGACAGCATGGTGACCAGGCTGGTGACCAGGGTGGCCCAGGAGAACATGGGCACCCGGCGGAGGGTCATGCCCGGGGTGCGCAGCTTGAGGATGGTGACGGCCAGGCTGATGGCGGCCAGGACCATGGCCACCGCCACCATGGCCATGCTCACCACGGCCAGGGCGTTGGCGTTGTTGGCCCCGCCGTCGGGGGCGGGCGTGGGGGTGGCGTCGGCGATGCCCAGACCGAGCGGGGGCCCGATCACGTAGGCCGCCGCCAGGAGGGTGCCCCCCAGCAGGTAGAGCCAGGTGGCGAAGGCGTGCAGGCGAGGGAGGGCCAGGCGGCCGGCGCCGATCTGGAGCGGCACCACGTAGGTGGCCAGGCCGACCCACGCCGGGGCCAGCACCAGCATGGCCGAGACGGTGGCGTGCAGCGAGAAGAGGCGGTTGTAGTTGCCCCCCACGATGTCGACGCCCTCGGCGGCCAGTTCGGCCCGGAGGACCATGCCCACCGCCCCGCCCACCAGCAGGAACAGGGCGGCGCCGCCGAGGGACAGCAGGCCGAGCCGCTTGTGGTCGGCAGTGGCCGTGACGGCCTCGGCGCCGGCCGGGGGGGCCGACGTGGCCGGACCGGCCGGGGGCGCGACGTCGCCCGGAAGGGTCTCGGTGACAGTCACGAGGTCCTCAAAGCGATCGGAGGATCTGGTCCATTGCCATGGCGGAGAACAGGGCAGTGACGTAGGAGATGGAGTAACCGAACAGGCGCATGGCCCGCTTGGGCGTGGGGTCCCGGCGCAGCTGGATGGCCCGGAGCAGGAACAGCCCGCCCAGGCCGGCGGCGGCGGCCACGTAGACCAGCCCCATGCCGGCCACGGGGGCGAACACGAGGGAGACGGCCACCAGCACCTTGGTGTAGCGCTCGATCTGACGGAC